>NZ_JAMKBZ010000009.1:0-178538 GCF_053772255.1 Rhodopseudomonas parapalustris
ACTTCACGGACGACTCAAAAACAAAAAGGACCAACTTGCGTCGGCCCAGGAGGGGGATTGAGGTTCTGCGTACAGGCCCGATCCCGACTGCTCCAGGGGGCTGGGGGCTGAGGAATCCGAAGCCGAAGGGACCGGGCCAACGCAGTGATTGTTTTATCGCAAGCCGGCTTGGCGCCCGGTTGGCGAAAATCGGGCGGCAATAAGAATTTGCCTAACGAAGCCGTGAGATCGAGCAGGCGGCGAGCCGGTTTGCCGCTCTGCTGCTTTCGATCCCCTTGCGGCCCGGCGTCGGCGGCGCAATCATGTCAGCGTAGTGACAGGAGGCGCCGATGGATCTGATTTCCGGGGAGGCTGAGCCCAGCGAGAGCCGTGCAGCGGAGCGCCCAGGCAGCGCACCGCTGCAGGGACGGGTGACCTTCAACCGCCTGGAGCTCAATCGCATCCTCAATCTCTACGGTCGGATGGTCGCTGCCGGTGAGTGGCGTGATTACGCGATCGACTTCCTGAAGGACCATGCGGTGTTCTCGATCTTCCGCCGCGCCTCGGAAGTCCCGATCTACCGCATCGTCAAGGATCCGCGGCTGGCCCGCAAACAGGGCGCCTATTGCGTGATCGGCGCCTCCGGTCAGATCCTGCGCCGCGGCCACGAACTCGACCGCGTGCTCCTGGTGATCGACCGCAAGCTGGCGCTGGTGTGACCTCCCTCGGTCATTCCGGGGCGCCGCGCAGCGGCGAACCCGGAATCTCGATCCTTGCTGACAATATCTGGATTCCGGGTTCGCTCGCTGGCGCGAGCGCCCCGGAATGACGTCTTTGGATCAAGCCACCGGCACGCTCTCCCCGCCGTCGCCGAGCGCTCTCTGCATCAGCACCGAATCCAGCCAGCGTCCGAACTTGAAGCCGACGTCGGTGTGGGTGCCGATCGGCACGAACCCGGCCTTGCGGTGCAGGGCGATCGAGGCCGCGTTGGCGGAATCGCCGATCACCGCGATCATCTGGCGGAACCCGCGCTCTGTCGATGCGGCGATCAGATCGTGCAGCAGCGCGCTGCCGATGCCGCGGCGGTGCGCCGCTGGATCGAGATAGATCGAGTTCTCGACCGTGAACCGGTAGGCCGGCCGCGGCCGATACGGTCCCGCATAGGCGTAGCCGGCAATCGTCCCGTCCGCTTCAGCCACCAGATAGGGAAAGCCGCCGCCGGTCAGGGCGTCGAAACGCCGCGTCATTTCGGCCAGATCAGGCGGCGTCAGTTCGAAGGTGGCGGTGCCGGTGCGGACGGCCTCGTCGTAGATCGCGGTGATGGCCGGAAGGTCGGCGGGCGTTGCGGGGCGGACGAGAAAGTCGGGCATGGGGCGGGCCTGAGACGAGCGGCGGGAGCGATCCAAACGCGCTCGTCATACGCGGGCTCGACCCGCGTATCCATCCTCTTCGCTGCGCTTCAAGGGCTCCGGCGAGCGGTGGATCGCCGAGTCGCGCCCGGCGATCATGACTCTTGCGGCGAGGGGCCGAGCTCAGCTTCCCGCGGTTGGTCGCAGCCGTGCGCAACAATGCGCCTTCGCAACAAAAAAGCCCCGGCGCGGGAGCCGGGGCTTTCAGCTTCACTCGAGGTGAAGGACTTATTCGCGCTGTCCGAGAAGCTGCAGCAGCAGCGTGAACAGGTTGATGAAGTTCAGGTACAGCGAGAGGGCGCCGGTGATGGCGGCCCGTTCGGCAACGTCGCCGCCCATCGAGCCGTAGCCGTAGATGTAGTCGTTCTTCAGACGCTGGGTGTCCCAGGCGGTCAGGCCGGCGAACACCAGCACGCCCACCACCGACACGATGAACTGCAGCATCGACGAGGCGACGAACAGGTTCACCAGGCTGGCGATCACGACGCCGAACAGGCCCATGATCAGGAACGAACCCATCCCGGTCATGTCACGCTTGGTGGTGTAGCCATAGAGGCTCAGCGCACCGAACGCGGCGGCGGTGATGAAGAACACCCGGACGATCGAGGTGTGCGTGTACACCAGGAAGATCGACGACAGCGAGATGCCCATCAGCGCCGAGAACGCCCAGAACAGAAGCTGAGCGGTCTGTGGCTTGAGGCGGTTGATGCCGAACGAAATCACAAACACCATCGCCAACGGGGCGAGCATGAACACCCACTTCAGCGGGCTGGTGAACATCGCCACGCCGAACGAGGTCAGCATGGTGTTGCCGACCCGTGCCGCCGCAGCGCCAGCGTCCGTCGTCACGGCGCCCATATAGACACCGAGAGCGGCCAGACCGGTGATGGCCAGGCCGATCGTCATGTAGTTGTAGATGCGCATCATGTAGGCGCGCAGGCCGGCATCGACGGTCGCGGTATCGACGCGTCCGGCGGCCCGGCCAAAGGGAGAAGCGTAGTTGCGGTCCAAGTCCGACATGGTCGAGATCCCGAGTTGCTCTGGCCGGTCGCGAAGGGTGGCGAGCGCCAGTACTAAGTTATCACCGGACGGTGGTGCACACTGGGCGTCAATCCGAGGTTCGAACCCAAAATTAACGCCTGTTCATCGAGCCGTCCGACCCATTCTGATATGTGGGAAACTAACACGGACCGGGCAAGATATAATGCGCGGCTGAATGTCGCTCCGCTCCGGAAGGGTAAAGAAACCGGCGTCCGACCTTGGTCGAAAGTGGCGGTTTCGAGCCTGTGCCAGGCCCCGTCGGAAGGGAGCGCCAGCACGCCGCGCAGCCCAATGCCGCGGGCTGCATAACTATAAATTGCGCAAAACGGAAGCGGGCTTCTGGTTTAGGGCCAGCAGCGTTCCGACCAGCCCGAGTCCGACGGTTACCACCAGGGCGGCCACCACCACGCCGGCCGCCGAGCCGACCTGCCAGACGAAGCTGAGCGTCATCAACCGTGTGACAATCAGCCACGCGGCGGTCGAGCCAGCGGCGACCGCGAAGGCTGCGGTTGCGAGGCCGATCATCACGTATTCCAGCGCGAAGGCGCCGATCAGCCGCGCCCGGGTGGCGCCGAGCGTCTTCAGGATCACCGCGTCATAGACCCGGTGACGATGACCTGCCGCCAGAGCGCCGCCGAGCACGAGGATCGCCGAGATCAGCGTCACCGCGCTCGCGCCGCGCACCGCCAGCACCAGATTGGACACAACGCCGCCGACCGTCTCCAGCGCCTCGCGGACACGGACGGAGGTGACCATCGGAAATCTGTCGGCTACCTGCTTGATCACCGCCGCGTCGCTCTGCGGCGTGCTGCCGCTCTCGGTCAGCGTCGCGATGTGGGTGTGCGGGGCGCCGCGGAACGTGTCCGGCGAGAACACCAGGACGAAGTTGATGCCCAGACTCTGCCAGTCGATGCTGCGCAGATTGGCGATCGTCGCGGTGATCTCGCGGCCGAGCACGTTGACCGTCACCTTGTCGCCGATCGTCAGGCCGAGCCCCTGCGCCAGCTTCTTGTCGAACGACACCAGCGGCGGGCCGCTGTAATTCTTCGGCCACCAATGCCCCTCGACCACCGTGGAACCGGCGGGAACCTCGGCCGAATAGGTCAGGCCGCGGTCGCTTTGCAGCACCCACTCGGCGTCCGAGGCGGGCTTGAGGTCCTCTGCCCGGACGCCGCGGGCCGCGACGATCCGGCCGCGCAGCATCGGGACGTCCTCGAGCGTCGCATTGGGGGCGATCTGGTGCAGGAACGTACTAAATTGCTCAGTCTCGCTGGAGGGGATGTCGATGAAGAAGAACGTCGGCGCCTTCGCGGGCAGTGCCGCGGTGAACTGTCGCCGCAGATTGCCGTCGACCTGCGCCACCGTGACCAGCACTGCGAGGCCGAGACCGAGTGACAGCACGACCGATGGGGTCAGCGCGCCGGGGCGATGGATGTTGGCGATGGCGAGCCGCAGCATCGTGCTGCGCGACCGCGGCAGCCGGCGCGCGATCGCCATCAGGCCCGCGGCGACGCCGCGCAGAAGCACGAACACCGCGAGCGTGGCGCCGACGACCGCGAACGCAATGCGCTTGTCGTAGGAGAGGCCGATGACCAGCGCCAGCAGCAGTGCGACGACGATGCCGATCCACACGATGTATTTCAATCGCGGCCGATGCCCGTCGGCCGTCGCTGCCTCGCGGAACAGCATCGCCACCGGGACATCGCGAACCTGCGCCAATGGCCACAGGCCGAAGGCGAGCGCGGTCAATAGGCCGTACAACATCGACAGCGCCAGTTCGCCGGGATGCACTGCCGCGACCACTGGCAGCGGCAGCAATTGGCCGAACAGGCCGACAATCGCAAACGGGATCGCAGCGCCGATCGCCAGCCCGATCGCCGCACCGATCACGGCCAGGACGATCACCTGCGTCAGGTAGATGGCGAACACGTTGCCGCCCGTGCCGCCTACGGCCTTGAATGTCGCGATGACGTCGCGGCGGCGGTCGATATGGCTCTTCACCGCATTGGCGACCCCGACCCCACCGACCACCAGCGCGGCGAGGCCGACCAGGGTCAGGAATTGGGTGAAGCGGGTGATGGTACGTTCGAGCTGCGGCGAGGCGTTGCTGCGCGTCCGGATTTCCCAGCCGGCATGCGGCAGCGCCGCGCGGGTCTCATCGACCAGGCGCTGCGCTGCGCGGTCGTCGGCGCCGTTGTCCGGCAGGCGGACGCGATAGATCCAGCGCACCAGGCTGCCGGGCTGCAGCAACTGCGTCGCGCGCAGGGCTTCGTCGCTGATCAGAAACCGCGGACCGAAGCCGATATTGCCGGACAGCTTGTCCGGCTCGGCCGCGACGACGCTGCGGATCTGGAAGGTGGCGCTGCCGATCGTGACCGTGTCGCCGACCTTCAGGTCGAGCCGCGCCAGCAGAGCGGGATCCGCGGCGGCGCCGTAACGATCGTCGTGCCGGCTCAGCAGCTCGGCCAGCGGCATCGGCGGATCGAGTTTCAGCTCGCCGAGTAGCGGATAGGCGCCATCGACGGCCTTCAGCTCGATCAGCGCCGAGCGGCCGTCGTCGGTGCGCGCCATCGCGCGCATCGTTGCGGCGACCGAAACCGTCCCGCGGCTGCGCAGAAATGCCACTTCGTTCGGCGTCGCCTCGCGCTGGATCAGCGAGAAGGCCGCATCGCCGCCGAGCAGGGTGCGGCCCTCGCGGGCGAGCCCGTCGCTGAGGCTGGCCGCCACCGAGCCGACGCCGGCGATCGCCATCACGCCGAGCGCGATGCAGGCGATGAAAACGTAGAATCCGCTCAGGCCACCGCGCATCTCGCGGAGCGCATAGCGCAGCGGTAGCGGCCAGAAGCCTGTGCGGGACCGGGTCTCGGCGAGCAGGCTCATTGGTCAGGCCGAACGCGCCCGGGCGTTGCCCGGCAGCGTGGTGTCGATCCGCCCGGAGCGGAGCCGCACCACCCGATCGCAACGCTGCGCCAGCGACGAGTCGTGGGTCACCAGCACCAGCGTCATGCCGCGCTCGGCGTGCTTGGCGAACAGCAGGTCGACGATCTGCCTGCCGGTGGTCTCGTCGAGATTGCCGGTCGGCTCGTCCGCCACCAGGATCGCCGGATCGGGGGCGAGTGCGCGCGCGAGCGCGACGCGCTGCTGCTCGCCGCCGGAGAGCTGCGACGGATAGTGATGCAGCCGCTCGCCGAGTCCGACCGAAGCCAGCTCGCGTGCGGCGCGGTCCGTGGCGTCGGCTTGCCCGGCCAGCTCCAGCGGCACCGCGACGTTCTCCAGCGCCGTCATGGTCGGGATCAGGTGGAAGGATTGAAAGACGATGCCGATTTGCCGGCCGCGGAAGCGGGCGAGCGCGTCCTCGTCCAAACCATTGAAAGCGGTGCCGTCGACCACCACCTGACCGCTGTCGGGCCGTTCCAGCCCGGCCATCACCATCAGCAGGGTGGACTTGCCGGAGCCGGACGGGCCGATCAGCCCGATCGCTTCGCCGGCAGCGACGCGCAGGCTGATGTCCTTGAGGATGTGCACCCGCGCGGCGCCGCTGCCCAGCGACAGATCGACGTTGGAGATCGCGATGGTGTCCGGCGCACCGCCGGCCGATGACGAGGGTTCGATGAGACTGTCCATGGCTGCCTCATATGGCTATTCAATCGTGGCGGTCGAGAGGTGGGCCCGCACGATCGCGTTGGTCCTGGGACTTGGCATGATCGCGGCACTGCCCGGACAGAGCGCGCGGGCCGAAGAGGCCGCCAAACCGTTGAAAGTCGTGGTGCTCGGCGACTCGCTGACCGCCGGCTATGGCCTGCCGGCCGCCGATGCGTTTCCGGCCAAGCTGCAAAAAGCGCTCAAAGCCAAGGGCATCGACACCGAGATGATCAACGCCGGGGTATCCGGCGATACCGCCAGCGGCGGCCTGGAGCGGCTCGACTGGTCGGTGCCGCCGGATGCGGACGCGGTGATCGTCGAGCTCGGCGCCAACGATGCGCTGCGTGGCACCGATCCGAAGGTCCCGCGCAAGGCGCTGGACGAAATCCTGAAGCGGCTGAAGGCGCGCAACCTGCCTGTGCTTCTCGCCGGGATGTTGGCGCCGCCGAACTACGGCAAGGACTATGCGGCTCGGTTCGACGCGATCTATCCCGAGCTCGCCAAGCAATACGACGTGCCGCTGTATCCGTTCTTTCTCGACGGCGTTGCGGCGGTGTCGAAGCTGAACCAGGCCGACGGCATCCATCCAACGGCGGCGGGTGTCGATGTGGTGGTCGAGCGCATTCTGCCCATGGTCGAGGCGATGCTCCGCCCGCTCCTCGGGCAAACCCGCTGAGAAACCGGCAATCTGGCCTTAAGGGTTGGATTACCCTCAGCTTTTTTGACCGCCCGTGGGCTCCGCTGTAGCGCTGTTACACAAACGCGCTACAGAATCGTATCGTTGATTCGCCGGACGTTTTGCGGACTGCCGTGTCCCCTGCGCGGGACGGTCCTCCAATCGGGATAGGCAGCCGCAATCGGGCCTCAGGTTCGAGGGTGTGCCGATGCCGCGTTTGTTTACGGGACTGGAGATTCCGGCCGAGATCAGCCAGACCCTGTCGAGTTTACGCGGTGGATTGCCGGGGGCGCGCTGGGTCGATCCGGACGACTATCACCTCACCCTGCGGTTCATCGGCGACATCGACGGCATCACCGCCAACGAGATCGCCTCCACCCTGTTTCGGGTCAACCGCAAGCCGTTCGAAGTCACGCTGCAGGGGCTGTCGAGCTTCGGCGGCAAGAAGCCCCGCGCGGTGGTGGCCTCGGTCGTGCCGTCGAAACCGTTGATCGAGCTGCAGGCCGAGCTCGAACGGCTGATGCAGCGGGTCGGGCTCGATCCCGAGGGCCGGAAATTCACCCCGCATGTCACCCTGGCGCGGCTGCGCGGCGACGTCTCCAGCCGCGATGTCGCCGACTATTTGTCGATCCGTGGTTACTTCCCGTCCAAGGTGTTCAAGGCCGAACGCTTCGTGCTGTATTCGGCGCGGGCCTCGACCGGCGGCGGCCCGTATATCGTCGAGGCGCCCTACGAGCTGAACGCCTGACGCGGCTCCCTGGTCGGCGCGCATAGCTCACCGCCCGATTCCCGGCTTGCATTTTGTCGCCCGATCAGGCGGTAAAGGGCCGCATGTCCTCGCCGCATTCGCTCCGCCAGCAATATCAATCTCTGATCGCCTCCGGCAGCATCGAAGCCGACCCGGCGCAGGCTCGGGCGGTGCAGGCTTTCACGCTCCTCAACGAGACGCTCGACGGCTATAAGCCACCGAAAAAACAGGGTTTTTTTGGCCGACTGTTCGGCGGCGGCGATGCCGGCCAGCAGCCCCCGCAGGGTCTGTACATCCATGGCGAGGTCGGCCGCGGCAAGACCATGCTGATGGACCTGTTCTTCGATGCGAGTCCGATCGCGTTCAAGCGGCGGTCGCACTTTCACGAATTCATGGCCGAGACCCATGATCGCATCAACGGCTTCCGCCAGGCGATCAAGCGCGGCGATATTCCCGATGCCGACGTGATGGAGCTGACGGCGGCGTCGATCCTCGACGAGGCCTGGCTGCTCTGTTTCGACGAATTCCACGTCACTGATATCGCCGACGCGATGATCCTCGGCCGACTGTTCACCAAACTGTTCGAGCTGGGCACCGTGGTGGTGGCGACTTCCAACGTCGCGCCCGACGATCTCTACAAGGATGGCCTGAATCGCTCGCTGTTCATGCCGTTCATCGGTCAGGTGAAGCGGCACATGCGGGTGATACGCCTCGATGCGCGAACCGATTACCGCCTGGAGAAATTCGCCGGCATGAAGGTCTGGCTGACGCCCGACGATGCCGAGGCGACCGCCACGATCGATCGAGCCTGGCATCGGATCACCGGCACCACCAAGGGCGAGCCGCGCGATATTTCGATCAAGGGCCGTATCCTGCACGTCCCGCAGGCCGATCATCACGTTGCACGGTTCTCGTTCGCGGATCTGTGCCAGAAACCGCTGGGCGCCAGTGACTACCTGCGGCTCGCCCATGAATATCACACGCTGATGATCGATCATGTGCCGGTGATGGACTACGCCGATCGCAATGCCGCCAAGCGGTTTATCGCGCTGATCGATACGCTGTACGACAACTCGGTGAAGCTGATGGCCTCGGCCGCGGCGGAGCCGGCGCGGCTCTACCGCGCCACCGAAGGCTTCGAAGCGCTGGAATTCAATCGCACCGTTTCCCGTCTCACAGAAATGGGCTCTGAATCCTACCTGGCGCTGCCGCACGGCCGGCGCGACTCCACCGCGACCGGCGATACCACCGGATTGGTCGAAACCTAGGTCTATTCCGGGCCACCCGCGGCCTGCAAAGCCGCCGGCCTAACAAATGGGCGCTCGCCGACTTGAACGCATGGGGCGAAAGCGATAACCACCCAAGCGGATTTCCCACCCCTCCCCACCCACGGGCTCAAAGGACTGCTTTCCCATGGCGCGCGATAAGATTGCTTTGATTGGCTCCGGCCAGATCGGCGGTACGCTGGCACACCTGATCGGGCTGAAAGAGCTCGGCGACGTGGTGCTGTTCGACATCGCCGAGGGCGTGCCGCAGGGCAAGGCGCTCGACATCGCGGAGTCTTCGCCGGTCGACGGTTTCGACTCCAAGCTGACCGGTGCCAATTCCTACGAGGCGATCGAAGGCGCCCGCGTGGTGATCGTCACCGCCGGCGTGCCGCGCAAGCCGGGCATGAGCCGTGACGATCTGCTCAGCATCAACCTCAAGGTGATGGAGCAGGTCGGTGCCGGCATCAAGAAGTACGCGCCCGACGCATTCGTGATCTGCATCACCAACCCGCTCGACGCGATGGTCTGGGCGCTGCAGAAGGCCTCGGGCCTGCCGGCCAAGAAGGTCGTCGGCATGGCCGGCGTGCTCGACTCGGCGCGGTTCCGCTACTTCCTCGCCGACGAGTTCAACGTCTCGGTCGAAGACGTCACCGCCTTCGTGCTTGGCGGTCACGGCGACACCATGGTGCCGCTGGTGAAGTACTCGACCGTCGCCGGCATTCCGCTGCCCGATCTGGTCAAGATGGGCTGGACCTCGCAGGCGCGTCTCGACGAGATCGTCGACCGCACCCGCAACGGCGGTGCCGAGATCGTGAACCTGCTGAAGACCGGCTCGGCGTTCTATGCCCCGGCGTCGTCGGCGATCGCGATGGCCGAGAGCTATCTGAAGGACAAGAAGCGGGTGGTCCCGGTTGCGGCTCACCTCAACGGCGAATACGGCGTCAAGGACATGTATGTCGGCGTGCCGGTGGTGATCGGCGACAAGGGCGTCGAGCGCATCGTCGAGATCGAACTGGCCGGCAAGGACAAGGAAGCGTTCGACAAGTCGGTCGCTGCCGTGCAGGGGCTGGTCGACGCCTGCAAGAAGATTGCGCCCGATCTGCTCGGACGCTGAGGAACGTCTCACCAAACTGGCTGCGCCGGCCCTTCTGAGGTCGGCGCAGCGTCGCGGTTCAACCGGCTGGATGCGATCTGGCGAAGGGCAATTCCATGAATATTCACGAATACCAGGCCAAAGCGGTGCTGCGCGAGTTCGGCGTGCCGGTGGGTCACGGCTTCCCGATCTTCAAGGCGTCCGAGGCGGAAGCCGCCGCCAAGCAGCTCGGCGGTCCGGTCTGGGTGGTGAAGAGCCAGATCCACGCCGGCGGCCGCGGCAAAGGCAAGTTCAAGGAAGCCTCTGCCGGTGACAAAGGCGGCGTCCGCCTCGCCAAGTCGATCGACGAGGTCAAGGACTACGCCAAGCAGATGCTCGGCGCCACGCTGGTGACGGTGCAGACCGGTCCTGACGGCAAGCAGGTCAACCGCCTCTACATCGAGGAAGGCTCCGATATCGACAAGGAGTTCTACCTGTCGCTGCTGGTCGATCGCGCCACCTCGCGGATTTCCTTCGTGGTCTCGACCGAAGGCGGCATGTCGATCGAAGACGTTGCCCACGAGACGCCCGAAAAGATCGTGTCATTCACCGTCGATCCGGCGACCGGCATCATGGGCCATCATGGCCGCACCGTCGCCAAGGCGCTGAACCTGAAGGGCGAGCAGGCCAAGCAGGCCGAAGCAATGGTGGCCAAGCTGTACGCCGCCTTCGTCGCCAAAGACATGGACATGCTCGAGATCAACCCGCTGGTGCTGACCAAGCAGGGCGATCTGAAGTGCCTCGACGCCAAGATCTCGTTCGACGGCAACGCGCTGTACCGCCACACCGATATCCAGGCGCTGCGTGACGAGACCGAGGAAGACGCCAAGGAAATCGAGGCGTCAAAATACGACCTCAATTATGTCACCCTCGACGGCACCATCGGCTGCATGGTCAACGGCGCCGGCCTCGCGATGGCGACGATGGACATCATCAAGCTGTACGGCATGAGCCCGGCCAACTTCCTCGACGTCGGCGGCGGCGCCAGCAAGGAGAAGGTGACGGCGGCGTTCAAGATCATCACCGCCGATCCGAACGTGAAGGGCATCCTGATCAACATCTTCGGCGGCATCATGAAGTGCGACGTGATCGCCGAAGGCGTGGTCGCAGCGGTCAAGGAAGTCGGTCTCGACGTGCCGCTGGTGGTCCGCCTCGAAGGCACCAATGTCGAAGCCGGCAAGAAGATCATCAAGCATTCCGGCCTCAACGTGCTGCCCGCCGACAATCTCGACGACGCCGCGCAGAAGATCGTCGCCGCCGTGAAGGGAGCCTGAGGCCGGTTTTCGGCCTCTCCGCTGCCTCCGACCATCCCGTTCGACCGCGAAAGCATCACCGACCATGTCCATTCTGATCGACAGCAACACCCGCGTTATCTGCCAGGGCTTCACCGGCAAGAACGGCACCTTCCATTCCGAGGCGGCGATCGCCTACGGCACCAAGATGGTCGGCGGCACCTCACCGGGCAAAGGCGGCTCGACCCATCTCGGCCTGCCGGTGTTCGACACCGTCCGTGAGGCGCGCGAGAAGACCGGGGCGGACGCGTCGGTGATCTACGTGCCGCCGCCGGGCGCCGCCGACGCGATCTGCGAGGCGATCGATGCCGAGATCCCGTTGATCGTCTGCATCACCGAGGGCATCCCGGTGCTCGACATGGTGCGGGTGAAGCGCTCGCTGAACGGCTCGAAGTCGCGTCTGATCGGGCCGAACTGCCCGGGCGTGATGACCGCCGGCGAGTGCAAGATCGGCATCATGCCGGCCAACATCTTCAAGCCGGGCTCGGTCGGCATCGTGTCGCGGTCCGGCACCCTGACCTATGAGGCGGTGTTCCAGACCTCGGCCGAAGGCCTCGGCCAGACCACCGCGGTCGGCATCGGCGGCGACCCGGTCAAGGGAACCGAGTTCATCGACGTGCTGGAGATGTTCCTGGCCGACGACAAGACTGAGTCGATCATCATGATCGGCGAGATCGGCGGATCGGCCGAAGAGGACGCCGCCCAGTTCCTGATCGACGAGGCCAAGCGCGGCCGCAAGAAACCGACGGTGGGATTCATCGCCGGCGTCACCGCTCCTCCCGGCCGCCGTATGGGCCACGCCGGTGCGATCATTTCGGGCGGCAAGGGCGATGCGGCCTCAAAGACTGCCGCGATGGAAGCGGCCGGCATCACGGTGTCGCCGTCGCCGGCACGGCTCGGCAAAACGCTTGCCGAAAAATTGAAGTCCTAATTCAAACCTTGTGTCGTTCCGAGCTTACATTTCCCTAGAATAGGATAAAAGGTGCACTATGTTGCTGATCCGGTAACCGGATCAGCTTATCGCGATTAAGTCGCGATCTCATCATCAGGACGCAATCATGTCTCGCCAGGACGCGAATGCCGCTTTCGCCCTTTCGTCTTTTCTTCAGGGCGCCAACGCTACCTATATCGACGATCTCTACTCCCGCTACGAAAGCGATCCGTCCTCGGTCGATGCCGACTGGCAGGCATTCTTCCAGAGTCTGAAAGACAGCCCCGGCGACATTCAGAAAAATGCCGAGGGTCCGTCCTGGGAGCAGGCGAACTGGCCGCTGACCCCGCGGGACGAGCTGACCTCGGCGCTCGACGGCAACTGGAATCAGGTCGAAAAGACCGTCAGCCAGAAGCTGCAGGCCAAGGCGCAAAGCCGAGGCGTCGAGCTGTCTTCGGCCGACGTGCTGCAGGCGACCCGCGATTCGGTCCGCGCCCTGATGCTGATCCGCGCCTACCGCATGCGCGGCCATTTCCACGCCAAGCTCGATCCGCTCGGCCTGTCGCCGGCGCGCGATCATGAAGAGCTCGACATCCGGTCCTACGGCTTCACCGAGGCCGATCTCGACCGCAAGATCTTCCTCGATCACGTCCTCGGCCTCGAATACGGCTCGTTGCGCGATATCGTCGCGATCTGCGAGCGCACCTACTGCCAGACCATGGGCATCGAGTTTCTGCACATCTCCAACGGTGCGCAGAAGGCCTGGCTACAGGAGCGGATCGAAGGTCCGGACAAGGAAATCAGCTTCACCCGCGAGGGCCGGCGCGCGATCCTGATGAAGCTGATCGAGGCCGAGGGCTTCGAGAAGTTCTGCGATCTGAAGTTCACTGGCACCAAGCGGTTCGGCCTCGACGGCGGCGAAGCCCTGATCCCGGCGCTGGAGCAGATCATCAAGCGCGGCGGCAATCTCGGCGTGCGCGAGATCGTGCTCGGCATGCCGCACCGCGGCCGCCTCAACGTCCTGACCCAGGTGATGGCCAAGGCCCACCGGGCGCTGTTCCACGAGTTCAAGGGCGGTTCGGCCAACCCCGACGAGGTCGAAGGTTCGGGCGACGTCAAATACCATCTCGGCGCGTCATCGGACCGCGAGTTCGACCACAACAAGGTCCACCTGTCGCTGACCGCGAACCCGTCGCATCTCGAGATCGTCGATCCGGTGGTGCTCGGCAAGGTGCGGGCCAAGCAGGACCAGCACGGCGATTTGCCCGAGGAGCGGGTTTCGGTGCTGCCGCTGCTGATGCATGGCGACGCCGCGTTCGCCGGCCAGGGCGTGGTCGCCGAGTGCTTCGCGCTGTCCGACCTGAAGGGCTACCGAACCGGCGGTTCGATCCACTTCATCGTCAACAATCAGATCGGCTTCACCACCTATCCGCGCTACTCGCGGTCGTCGCCCTATCCGTCGGACGTGGCGAAGATGATCGATGCACCGATCTTCCACGTCAACGGCGACGATCCGGAAGCAGTGGTGTTCGCCGCCAAGATCGCGGTCGAGTACCGGCAGAAGTTCCACAAGCCTGTCGTCATCGACATGTTCTGCTACCGGCGTCACGGCCACAACGAAGGCGATGAGCCGTCGTTCACCCAGCCGATGATGTACCGCAAGATCGCCGGACATCCGACGACGCTGGAGATCTACTCCAAGCGCCTGATCGCCGACGGCGTGATCACCGAGGGTGAAGTCGACAAGGCGAGGGCCGATTGGCGCGCCCGGCTGGATGCCGAGTTCGAGGCAGCATCGAGCTATCGCCCGAACAAGGCCGATTGGCTCGACGGCAAATGGGCCGGCTTCAAATTCGCCGACCAGGAAGAAGAGCCGCGGCGGGGCATCACCGGCGTCGACCTGCCGACCCTCAAGGAAATCGGCCGCAAGATCACCAAGGTGCCGGAAGGTTTCCGGCTGCACCGCACCGTGCAGCGGTTCCTCGAAAACCGCGCCAAGGCGATCGACGGCGGCAACGGTATCGACTGGGCGACCGGCGAGGCGCTGGCGTTCTGCACCATGTTGCTGGAAGGCCATCGTATCCGTCTATCCGGACAGGACTCCGAACGCGGCACCTTCTCGCAGCGCCATTCGGTGCTGATCGATCAGGAAGACGAGACCCGCTACACCCCGTTCAACCACCTCTCGCCCGATCAGGGCCACTACGAGGTGATCAACTCTCTGCTGTCGGAAGAAGCGGTGCTCGGCTTCGAGTACGGCTACTCGCTGGCGGAGCCGAATGCGCTGACGCTGTGGGAAGCCCAGTTCGGCGACTTCGCCAACGGCGCGCAGGTGCTGTTCGACCAGTTCATCTCCTCGGGCGAACGCAAATGGCTGCGGATGTCCGGCCTGGTCTGCCTGCTGCCGCATGGCTACGAGGGCCAGGGGCCGGAGCACTCGTCGGCGCGTCTCGAGCGTTATCTGCAGATGTGCGCCGAAGACAACATGCAGGTGGTGTACCCCACCACCCCGGCCAACTACTTCCATGCGTTGCGCCGTCAGCTCAAGCGCGAGATCCGCAAGCCCTTGATCCTGATGACGCCGAAGTCGCTGCTGCGCCACAAGCGCGCCGTGTCGCGGCTCGACGAACTCGGGTCCGATACCAGCTTCCACCGGATCCTGCTCGATGACGCGCAGACCGAGCCGGACGAAAAGACCACGCTGGTGGCGGACGCCAAGATCCGCCGCGTCGTGGTCTGCTCCGGCAAGGTCTATTACGACCTCTATGACGAGCGCGAAAAGCGCGGCATCGACGACGTCTATCTGCTGCGCGTCGAGCAGCTCTATCCGGTGCCGCTCAAGACGCTGGTGCACGAGCTGTCGCGCTTCAAGGATGCGGAATTGGTGTGGTGTCAGGAAGAGCCCCGCAACATGGGCGGCTGGCATTTCATCGAGCCGTATCTGGAGTGGGTGCAGAACCAGATCGAAGCCAAGCATCGCCGGCCGCGCTACGCCGGCCGCCCCGCTTCGGCAGCGACCGCGACCGGCCTGATGTCGAAGCATCTGGCGCAGCTCAAGGCGTTCCTCGACGACGCGTTGCGTTGACGAATCGGGCCGCCGACTGTCGGCGGCCTTCGGTATTTTCCTGAGTTTGGATCACGGGGCGGACGCTGGCGCGACAGCCGCGACGCCGCAAAAGGATAATGACGATGACTGAAATTCGCGTTCCGACGCTCGGCGAATCGGTGACCGAGGCAACCATCGGCCGCTGGTTCAAGCAGCCCGGCGAAGCTGTCGCGGTCGACGAGCCGCTCGTCGAACTCGAGACCGACAAGGTGACAATCGAAGTGCCCGCGCCGTCCGCCGGCACGCTCGGCGAGATCGTCGCCAAGGATGGCGAGACCGTTGCGGTCGGCGCGCTGCTCGGCCAGATCACCGACGGCGCGGCGCCGGCCAAGTCCGCGGCCGCAGCTCCTGCCAAGGCGCCGGCTCCCGCCGCGCCGCCTGCGCCGGCAGCGCCTGCCCCGGCGGCTGCTCCCGCCGCCAAGGCACCGCCATCCGACGCGCCGCTGGCGCCGTCGGTGCGACGTCTCTCCGCAGAGAGTGGTGTCGACGCCTCGACCGTGCCGGGCTCCGGCAAGGACGGCCGCGTCACCAAGGGCGATATGCTGGCGGCGATCGAGAAGGCCGCCTCCGCGCCGACCCCGGTCAACCAGCCTGCCGCCGCCGTGCAGGTCCGTTCGCCGTCGCCGGCCGACGACGCTGCGCGCGAGGAGCGGGTCAAGATGACCCGGCTGCGCCAGACCATCGCGCGCCGGCTGAAGGAAGTTCAGAACACCGCCGCGATGCTGACGACCTTCAACGAGGTCGACATGACCAACGTCATGGCGTTGCGCGCGCAGTACAAGGACGTGTTCGAGAAGAAGCATGGCGCCAAGCTGGGCTTCATGGGCTTCTTCACCAAGGCCTGCGTCCAGGCACTGAAGGACATCCCGGCCGTCAATGCCGAGATCGACGGCACCGACCTGATCTATAAGAACTACTACCACGTCGGCGTCGCCGTCGGCACCGACAAAGGGCTCGTCGTTCCGGTGGTGCGCGACTGCGACACCAAGTCGATCGCCGACATCGAGAAGAACATCGTCGATTTTGGCAAGCGCGCCCGCGACGGCCAGCTCAAGATCGAGGAGATGCAGGGCGGCACCTTCACCATCACCAACGGTGGCATCTACGGTTCGCTGATGTCGACCCCGATCCTGAATGCGCCGCAGTCCGGCATCCTCGGCATGCACAAGATCCAGGAGCGTCCGGTGGTGGTCGGCGGCAAGATCGAAGTCCGCCCGATGATGTATCTGGCGCTGAGCTATGATCACCGCGTGATCGACGGCAAGGAAGCCGTGACCTTCCTGGTTCGCGTCAAGGAGAGCCTGGAAGATCCGGCCCGGCTGGTGCTGGATCTCTGACACTGGAGTAAGTGCCGGCGGCGTGCTCCTGCGCGCCGCCGCTGACCTTGGGGGAAAAGATGCCGCCGATGCCGACCGAGATCACGGTGCTGGGCTGGAGCGTGGTGCTGCTGATCGTGCAGATGTTCCTGGCTTCCATCCCGACCACAATGGAGCTCGGCGGCGACTATCAGGCAGGTCCCCGAGACGAGCCACGAACGCCGACGGGGCGGTTTGCCGGCCGCGCTAACCGGGCCTTCCGCAATCTGCTCGAAACCTACCCGGCGTTCGTCGGCATCGCTCTGGCGCTGGCGATCACCGGCAAGACCGGCGGCTATGCCGCCACGGCGTCGGTGGTCTGGCTGATTGCCCGCGCCTTGTACGCGCCGCTCTACATCATCGAAATCCCGTTCGCCCGCAGCATTGTCTGGTTCGTGTCGCTATTGGCGCTGGTCACGATGCTGGTCAGGCTGTTGAGCTGAGAGGCATATGACCGATCGCGTCGTCATCATCACCGGAGGCAGCCGCGGCATCGGTCGCGCCACCGCGATCGGCTGTGCGAAGCGCGGCTTCAAGGTCGTGATCGGCTACGCCAGCAACGCCGCCGCGGCCAATGAGGTGGTGGCCGAGATCGAGGCGAGTAACGGCAAGGCGATTGCGGTGAAATGCGACGTCGGCCACGAAGACGACATCCTGGCGCTGTTCGCAGCCGCGGACGCCTTCGGTCCACTCGGCGCGCTGGTCAACAATGCCGGCATCGTCGGCCCGACCGCACGGGTCGACGAAATGTCGGCCGAGCGTATCCAGCGCATCATGGCGGTCAACGTCACCGGCAGCATTCTGTGCGCGCGTGAGGCGGTGAAGCGGATGTCGACCCGCCATGGCGGTCAGGGCGGTGTCATCGTCAATCTGTCGTCGGTCGCCGCCAAGCTCGGCTCTCCCAACACTTACGTCGACTACGCCGCCTCCAAGGGGGCGGTCGACTCCTTTACGGTCGGACTCGGTCACGAAGTCGCCGGCGAAGGCATTCGTGTCGCAGCGATCCGCCCCGGTCTGATCGATACCGAGATTCACGCCTCCGGCGGCGATCCGGAACGTGCGCATCGGCTCAGTGTCAACGTGCCGATGCAGCGCGTCGGTCGCGCCGAAGAAATCGCCAACGCCGTCGTCTGGCTGCTGTCCGACGATGCCTCCTATGTCACCAGCGCCATCCTCGACGTGTCCGGGGGACGATAGTCGCGCCGGCGCCAACTCACAGGATTGAACTATGGCCACCTACGATCTCGTCATCATCGGCACCGGCCCCGGCGGCTACGTCTGCGCGATTCGCGCCGCACAGCTCGGCCTCAAAGTGGCGGTCGTGGAAAAGAACGCCACGCTCGGCGGCACCTGCCTGAACGTCGGCTGCATGCCGTCGAAGGCGCTGCTGCACGCGTCTGAACTGTTCGAGGAGGCCGGGCATTCGTTCGCCAAGATGGGCATCGGGGTGCCTGCCCCGAAGCTCGATCTGCCGGCGATGATGAATTTCAAGCAGCAGGGCATCGACGGCAACGTCAAGGGCGTCGAATACCTGATGAAGAAGAACAAGATCGACGTGCTGGCCGGCAAGGGCAAGATTCTCGGCGCCGGCAAGGTCGAGGTCACGGGCGCCGACGGCAAGGCCACCAGCGTTGATGCCAAATCGATCGTGATCGCCTCCGGTTCGGCGGTCGCCCAGCTCAAGGGCATCGAGATCGACGAGAAGCGTGTGGTGTCGTCCACCGGCGCACTGTCGCTGGACAAAGTACCGGGCAAGCTGATCGTGGTCGGCGCCGGCGTGATCGGACTCGAGCTCGGCTCGGTGTGGCGCCGCCTTGGCGCCGAAGTCACCGTGGTCGAATTCCTCGACCGACTCCTGCCCGGCATGGACGGCGAGGTGGTCAAGCAGTTCCAGCGCATTCTGGAAAAGCAGGGCATGGCGTTCAAGCTCGGCGCCAAGGTCACCGGTGTCGACAGCTCCGGCAAGCAGCTCAAGGTCAACGTCGAGGCGGCCGCCGGCGGCAATGCCGAGACTCTCGAAGCCGACGTGGTGCTGGTTGCGATCGGCCGGATTCCCTACACCGAGGGGCTCGGGCTCAAGGAAGCCGGCATTGCGCTCGACGAGCGCGGCCGGGTGGCGATCGACGACCACTTCGCCACCAGTGTGAGGGGCGTGTACGCGATCGGTGACGTGGTGCGCGGCCCGATGCTCGCCCACAAGGCTGAGGACGAAGGCGTCGCTGTTGCCGAGCTGATCGCCGGCAAGGCCGGCCACGTCAACTACGACGTCATTCCCGGCGTCGTCTACACCACGCCGGAAGTGTCCAGCGTCGGCAAGACCGAGGAAGACCTCAAGCAGGCCGGCATCGCCTACACGGTCGGCAAGTTCCCGTTCACCGCCAATGGCCGCTCCAAGGTCAATCAGACCACCGACGGCTTCGTGAAGATCCTCGCCGACGCCAAGACCGACCGGGTGCTCGGCGTCCACATCATCGGCCGCGAGGCCGGCGAGATGATCCACGAAGCGGCGGTGCTGATGGAATTCGGCGGCTCGGCGGAGGATCTGGCCCGCACCTGCCACGCCCACCCGACCCGCTCCGAAGCCATCAAGGAAGCCGCCCTTTCGGTCGGCAAGCGCGCCATCCATATGTGACGCAGGGCCGGCATGAAGCCGGCTTACGGATGATGGCGTCATGAAGCATCGGCTGTGGCAGCCCCTCTGGGTGCTGCTGGCGATCCTGTTCCTGATCGAGGCGTGGTTCTGGGACCACGTCGAGCCGCTGATCGCGCGTATCGTCGCGCTGATTCCGTTGCGCGAGCTCAAGGAAAGGCTGGCGCGGTGGGTCGACCATCTGTCCCCGGCGATGACGCTGCCGGTGTTTCTGGTGCCGGTGGCGCCGCTCTATCCGCTGAAGCTGTTCGCGATTGCGCTGCTCGCCGACGGCAAGTGGATCGCGGGGCTCGGCGTGTTCGCGCTCGCCCAGGTGTTCGGCCTCGGCGTCGCGGCGTTCATCTTCGACGTCACCAAGCCGAAACTGCTGCAGCTTCGCTGGTTCGCCGCGGCCTATCGTTGGATCATCGAGCTGCGCGCCAAGGCGCACGCGATCGTTGCGCCGATCATGGCTCAGATCCGAGCCAAGCTCTCCGAGCTCCTGAAGGGCGACGGTGACGGCTGGGGGGCGAAGCTATTGCGCCGGATCGGAGCATTGCGCCGGCGCATCCGCACCGCGCGCTGATCCTACATCAGATGCACGGCGTGCGGCGCGAACAGACCGATCGCCATGAAGCCGAGCCCACCGATCGCAAGCAGCCCGGAAATCCAGGCCAGCACGATCATCCCGGTGATGATCGTCGCCGAGGCCAGCACGATCCCGATCTGGAAAGCCGCCGACGCGACTTCGTAGTGGTGGTAGCGGGCCATCGCCAGGTCGCGCTCGTGCTCGGCGTGCTTGGCGCGGGCGGCGAGCTGTTCTGAGCCTTCACCGGTCTCCGGCTCGGAGCGATACCGAGCCGCGGTCTTCTGCCAGTCGTCGATCTGCTTCTGCAGCGCCGCCTTGGTGGCCTCGTCCGGCACGGTGCCGAGGCTGAGCCGCGCATGTTCCGAAACCGCCTGAACGGTGGTGCGCCGAATGCTCTTGGCCTGGAAGAACGCCCACAGGTTGGAGGCTTCGACGTTCTTGGCCAGCGCCTCGGTCTGGGCGCCTTTGCCGAGCGTTTCGGAGAACGCCAGGAACAGCGCAATCACCGAAATCAGCAGCGCGATGCCCTTGTTGGAGCCCGACGCGTGCTCGGCATGCTCGGCGTGCTCCATGCTTTCATGCGCCCCCATCGTCCGGAATCTCCTGTCACCACACTCAACGCGCCTGCGTCGAGCAGGCCTTGTAACACCGCGATCTTGTCAGTTGGATAAATGGCAGGGTCAAGGCCGCCGGCACCGCACTAACAGCTTTGCCGAGCGGCGTCGGGCCGCTCAGGCCCGGGGGTGGGCGCTGTTGTAGACTTCCAGCAGCCGTTCGGTGTCGATGCCGGTATAGACCTGCGTGGTCGAGAGCGAGGCGTGGCCGAGTAATTCCTGAATCGCGCGCAGGTCGCCGCCGCGACTGAGCAAATGCGTCGCAAACGAATGCCGTAGCGCGTGGGGGGTGGCGCTGTCGGGCAGCCCGAGTCCGCCGCGCAGGCGCTCCATTGTGAGCTGAATGATGCGCGGGCTGAGCGGTCCGCCGCGAGCGCCGACGAACATCGGGCCGTCCGGCGGCAGGTTGTAGGGACAGGCCGCCGCGTAGTCGGCGATCTGCTCCAGGACGCCTTGCAGCACCGGCACCATCCGGGTCTTGTTGCCTTTGCCGAGCACGATCAGGGTGTCACCCTTGCCGGGCGCGGGCACGTCACGACGTTTCAGGCCGAGCGCTTCGGAGATGCGCAGGCCGGAGCCGTACAGCAGTGCCATCACGGCCGCGTCGCGAATCAGCACCCAGGTCTCGCGGTCCTCGCCGGCGCGCTCGTCGGCATCGGCGAGCCGCTTGGCGGAGGCGATCGGCAGCGGCTTCGGCAGGCTCTTCTTGATCTTCGGCGCACGCACCGCGGCCAGCGCCCCCACCCGGCCCTTGCCTTCGCGTTCGAGGAAGCGGCCGAACGAACGCAGGCCAGCCAGCGCCCGCATCAGCGAGCGGCCGGCAATCTCGTCCGCCCGCCGCGCTGCCATGAAGGCGCGAACGTCGGTCGCTTCCAGCCGGGCGAACCGTCCGAGCGTGACTTCGTCCCCCCAGTGGCCGGCCAGGAATTCCAGAAACTGCCGGACGTCGCGCGCGTAGGCTTCCAGCGTCTTGCCCGACAGACGCCGCTCGGCCCGCAGATGCGACAGCCATTTCGCCATCTCGGTCGTGAGATCCGCGGCCGCGCAGGCGAGTTCGAGAGGAGGTGTGGGGTGGGATTTTGGCATGTGCCTTCTTGCCGACCAGAACGGATCCGTTCCGTCATTGCGAGCCAAGCGAAGCAATGCAGCTCAGCGCATGAGGCTGGATTGCGTCGTCGCTTTGCTCCTCGCAATGACGCGGAGAGGATGCCGCAATCATAGCCGATTTCCTTTCCCATTGATGAAACCAAGCTTTGGCGGCACACCGGGTCGATGGATGATTTTCCGACCAGCCGCCTGGCCGCGCCCGGCTCCGCCAGCGTCGTCGACGTGCTGGTGCCGGTCGCGATCGACCAAGCCTATTCGTACCGGGTGCCGCGCGGCGTTTCGCTGAAGCCCGGCGACGTCGTGACGGTGCCGCTGGGCGCCCGCGAGGTGCTCGGTGTGGTCTGGGCGGAGAACCCCAATCCGGATCCACGGCTGCACAACCGGCTGAAGGACGTTTCCGAAAAGCTCGATGTGCCGCCGCTGCGTGACGAGCTGCGGCGGATGGTCGACTGGGTATCGACCTACACGCTGTCGCCGCGCGGCATGGTGCTGCGGATGTGCCTGCGGATGGGTGAGCATCTCGGCCCCGAGCGGCAGCGCATGGGCGTGCGGCTGGTCGGGGCGCCGCCGCAGCGGATGACGCCAGCGCGCCGGCGCCTGCTGGAGATCCTGTCGGACGGGCTGCTGCACGGCAAATCCGACGTCGCCAAGGAAGCCGGCGTCAGTTCGGGCGTGATCGACGGGCTGGTCGACGAGGGCACTCTGTCGGTCGAACCGCTACCGCGCGAAAATCCGGCGCCCGAGCCCGACCCTGATTTCGCGCCGGCGGACTTTTCACCGGAGCAGGCCCGTGCCGCCGAGACCATGCGCGGCCTCGTGACCGCCGGCGGCTTTCAGGCGGCGCTGATCGACGGCGTCACCGGCTCCGGCAAGACCGAAGTCTACTTCGAAGCGGTCGCCGAGGTGATCCGGCAGCGTCGGCAGAGCCTGATTTTGATGCCCGAGATTGCGCTGACCGGGCAGTTTCTGGACCGCTTCGCCCAGCGATTCGGCGTACGGCCGCTGGAATGGCATTCCGAACTGACCCCGCGCACCCGCGCCCGAAATTGGGCGGCGATCGCGGCGGGCCAGGCGCGCGTCGTGGTCGGCGCCCGTTCGGCGTTGTTTCTGCCTTACGCCGCTCTCGGCCTGATCATCGTCGATGAGGAGCACGACCAGGCCTACAAGCAGGAAGACGGCGCGCATTATCACGCCCGCGACATGGCGGTGGTGCGGGCCTCGATCGCGAAGATTCCGATCGTGCTGGCGTCGGCGACGCCGTCCGTCGAGACCGAGGTCAATGCCCGCAAGGGCCGCTACCAGCGCATCCCGCTGCCGTCGCGATTCGGCGGACAGCACATGCCGCAGATCGAGGCGATCGATCTGCGCCGCGAGCCTCCGATGCGAGGGCGCTTCATTTCGCCGCGGCTGGCCGAGCAGGTCGGCTTCGCGATCGAGCGCCGCGAACAGGCGCTGCTGTTTCTCAACCGTCGCGGTTATGCGCCGCTGACATTGTGCCGGGCCTGTGGCCATCGGTTTTCGTGCACGATCTGCGACGCCTGGCTGGTCGATCACCGTTTCCGGCAACGGCTGGTGTGCCACCATTGCGGCTTCTCGATGCCGCGGCCGCCGGCCTGTCCGCATTGCGGTGCCGAAGGTTCGCTGGTCGCGGTCGGTCCCGGCGTCGAGCGGCTGCAGGAGGAAGCGGCGAACCTGTTTCCCAATGCGCGGACCATGGTGTTGTCGAGCGATCTGATTACCTCGATCGAGACCATGCGCGCCGAACTGAACGAGATCGCCGAGGGCCGCGTCGATATCATCATCGGCACGCAGCTCGTGGCCAAGGGCCACAACTTCCCGCGGCTCAATCTGGTGGGTGTGATCGACGCCGATCTCGGCCTGTCCAACGGCGATCCGCGCGCCGCCGAGCGTACCTTCCAATTGCTCAATCAGGTGATCGGGCGCGCCGGCCGCGAGCAGGGCCGTGGCGTCGGCTTTCTGCAGACGCATCAGCCCGAACATCCGGTGATGAAAGCGCTGGTCGCCTGTGACCGCGAGGCGTTCTACGCCAGCGAAATCGATATCCGAGAACGCACGCTGTATCCGCCGTTCGGCCGGCTCGCGAGCCTGATCATCTCGGCCGGCGACCGGCCGACCGCCGAAGGCTTCGGCCGCCAGCTCGCCAGTGCTGCGCCGTTCGATGAGCGGGTGCAGGTGCTGGGCCCTGCCGAAGCGCCGCTCGCCGTAATCAAGGGCCGCTATCGATTCCGTCTGCTGGTGAAATCTGTGCGCGGCTTCGATCTGTCGAATTACTTGCGCTCATGGCTGGCGAACGGGCCGAAGACCAAAGGTAATCTCAAGCTCGAAGTCGACGTCGACCCGCAAAGCTTCTTGTGACCTTGGACGGCTGTCGAGCGCCCCAAACAAAAGCCTGCCGTCTGATCGACGGCAGGCTTTGTCACATGACGAAGGGGAATGCGCGCTCTTGCGGTTGAACCAAACCCGACGTCAGGCGTTGTCGGCAAAAGAAACGCAGAGTGACGGCTTTGACCGCTTTACATCACTTCCGCGACCACCCGGCCGACACCGCGGCTGGTGAGCCCAATCGCGCGGGCAGCGCCGGTCGACAGATCGAGAACGCGGCCGCGAATGAAGGGGCCGCGGTCGTTGATAGTGACGACGACACTGCGGCCGCCATGCGTGACGCGAAGCTTGGTGCCGAACGGGAGAGAGCGGTGAGCCGCAGTCATGGCGTTGGCGTTCATGCGTTGGCCGGAGGCCGTGCGGTTACCCGACTCGTTGCCGTAGTAGGACGCCATCCCTGAGAAGGTCCGACCGCCGCTGCTCTCCACCGACGCATTGGCGGAACGCCAGTCGCTGTGATGGTGGCTATGGTGATGATGGTGGTGGCGATGCTGCCGGCTCTTCGCTGAGGCTTCGCCGACCGATCCGCCAAGGAAGACAGAGGCGACGATCATCGCCGCGGCCGTGGCCGGCCCGGTGGTGAGCAGCGCCGGTGTTTTCTTTCGAACCATATCCTATCCTTAAGTCGAGTATTGCCCTACATGCGGCAAGTGGAACCCCCGTCCCTATGTTCGCGGGCGAACGAGTGGTCTTGTAATGAGGCTGAATATTGACGGTCAATCCGCCTTATTTCACGCTACAATATTTGGTGATGTTTCGCAGTACAGGACGGTACTCTGATATCAACAAGAGTGTTACTTCAGAATTACTTCAAGTGGATAGCGAATATTGTATTACGAAGTTTTCATGACGCGCTGCGCCGAATCACACAAGTAATCGGCTGTTAACGCTGCGCGCGTGTGTCGGGCGGCTCGTTGCAACCGCAAATAGAGAAGTTGCGACTGGAGTGATTGGCTCCATGCGCCATGCGAAGGGCGGCAGAGTTCTTACGAGCGGTCAATGAAGCGCGAGGAGGCACGAGCGAGCGACTCCACGACGCGTCGTGGACCCGGGGCGCTGATGCTCGGAACTGCAGGCCTGCGCCGCGGAGGGATCGACCCACCGGCGATCTATCGGACGACACGCAAGACGACATGCAACAAGGCGACGCGGGCTCGTGCCATCGTGTTGCACCTCCGCGCGCGCTATGTTAGCAAAGCCGCGATTTTAAGGGCCGCCGGACCATCGTGCCGGTCAGAAATCGAAGTCCAGCTTGAATTCCAAGGGCTTAAATCGGGGGCGCCGCGTCGTGGCGACGGTTTTTTCCTTGGCCGTTTGACAGCAAGAAGAGCGCGCTCGTGGCATCTGAAGATCCATCGGTTTCCGGAGTTTCCGGTCGTTACGCGACCGCTTTGTTTGAACTGGCCCGCGACGAGAAATCCATCGATGCGGTGACCGCCGATCTGGACAAGTTCAGCGCGATGCTGGCGGGGAGCCCTGATCTGGTTCGCCTCGTCCGTAGCCCGGTGTTCGCCTCAGAGGTGCAGGGCAAGGCGCTGGCCGCGGTGCTCGACAAGGCGGGCATCACCGGCATCAGCGCCAATTTTCTGAAAGTGCTCGCGGCCAACCGCCGGCTGTTCGTGGTCGCCGACGTGATCCGCGCCTATCGCGCGCTCGTCGCCAGGTTCAAGGGCGAGGCGACCGCCGACGTGACCGTCGCCGAGCAGCTCAGCGACAAGAATCTCGAAGCGCTGAAGGCGGCGCTGAAGTCGGTGACCGGCAAGGATGTCGCCCTCAATATCAATGTCGATCCGGCGATCATCGGCGGGCTTGTCGTCAAGCTCGGTAGCCGAATGGTCGACAGTTCGCTCCGCACCAAACTCAATTCGATCAAGCACGCGATGAAAGAGGCAGGCTGATGGACATCCGCGCCGCGGAAATTTCCGCGATCCTCAAGGACCAGATCAAGAATTTCGGCCAGGAAGCCGAAGTCTCCGAGGTCGGACAGGTGTTGTCCGTCGGCGACGGTATCGCCCGTGTTTATGGCCTGGATAACGTGCTCGCCGGCGAAATGGTCGAGTTCGAGAACGGCACGCGCGGCATGGCGCTGAACCTCGAAACCGACAACGTCGGCGTCGTGATCTTCGGTGCCGACCGCGAGATCAAGGAAGGCCAGACCGTCAAGCGCACCCGTTCGATCGTGGACGCGCCGGTCGGCAAGGGTCTGCTCGGCCGCGTCGTCGATGCGCTGGGTAACCCGATCGACGGCAAGGGCCCGATCCAGGCGGTCGAGCGCAAGCGCGTCGACGTCAAGGCGCCCGGCATCATTCCGCGCAAGTCGGTGCACGAGCCGATGGCGACCGGCCTCAAGGCGATCGACGCCCTGATCCCGATCGGTCGTGGTCAGCGCGAGCTGATCATCGGTGACCGTCAGACCGGCAAGACCGCGATCGCGCTCGACACCATTCTGAACCAGAAGCCGCTGAACGTCGAAGGCGCGCCCGAGAGCCAGAAGCTGTACTGCGTCTACGTCGCGGTCGGTCAGAAGCGCTCCACCGTCGCCCAGTTCGTGAAGGTTCTGGAAGAGCAGGGCGCGTTGGAATACTCGGTCGTCGTCGCTGCGACCGCGTCGGACCCGGCCCCGATGCAGTACATCGCGCCGTTCACCGGCTGCACCATCGGCGAGTACTTCCGCGACAACGGCATGCACGCCGTCATCATCTATGACGACTTGTCCAAGCAGGCCGTCGCCTACCGCCAGATGTCGCTGCTGCTGCGCCGCCCGCCGGGCCGCGAAGCGTATCCGGGTGACGTGTTCTATCTGCACTCCCGGCTTCTGGAGCGCGCCGCCAAGCTCAATGACGAGCAGGGCAACGGTTCGCTCACCGCTCTGCCGGTGATCGAAACTCAGGCCAACGACGTGTCGGCCTACATCCCGACCAACGTGATCTCGATCACCGATGGCCAGATCTTCCTGGAAACCGACCTGTTCTTCCAGGGCATCCGCCCGGCCGTGAACGTCGGTCTGTCGGTGTCGCGCGTCGGTTCGTCGGCGCAGACCAAGGCGATGAAGAAGGTCGCCGGCAAGATCAAGGGCGAGCTCGCGCAGTACCGCGAAATGGCAGCGTTCGCGCAGTTCGGCTCCGACCTCGACGCCGCGACCCAGCGCCTGCTGAACCGCGGCTCGCGCCTGACCGAACTCCTGAAGCAGCCGCAGTTCTCGCCGCTGAAGATGGAAGAGCAGGTCTGTGTGATCTGGGCCGGCACCAACGGCTATCTCGATGCGCTGCCGCTCGGCAAGGTGCGCGCGTTCGAAGACGGCCTGCTGGCGCTGCTGCGCGGCAAGGAGTCGGGCATTCTCGAAGCGATCCGCACCAGCCGCGATCTTTCCGACGACACCGCTGCGAAGCTCAAGGCGGTGGTCGAGAGCTACGCCAAGACGTTCGCTTGATACTGTCATGGCCGGGGTCTTCCCCGGCCATCCACGTCCTCGACGTGGCTATTCGACATCGTGGATGCCCGGGACGAGCTCGGGCATGACGAGTTTGAGGTTCGCGGTCGGATCACAGGTCAGATCGCCGGGGTGGACTGAGAATGGCTTCACTTAAAGACATGCGCGTCCGCATCGCCTCGACCAAGGCGACGCAGAAGATCACCAAGGCGATGCAGATGGTGGCCGCCTCGAAGCTGCGCCGCGCCCAGACGGCGGCGGAAGCAGCGCGGCCCTACGCCGAGAAGATGGAAGCGGTGATCTCGAATATCGCCGGTGCCGCCGCGGGCTCGCCCGGCGCGCCGGTGCTGCTGGCCGGCAACGGCAAGGATCAGGTTCATCTGCTGCTGGTGTGCACCGGCGAACGCGGCCTGTCCGGTGCGTTCAACTCCTCGATCGTCCGCCTCGCCCGCGAGCGCGCGTACGAGCTGATGGGGCAGGGCAAGACGGTCAAGTTCTTCTGCGTCGGCCGCAAGGGTTACGAGCAGCTCCGCCGCAATTTCGAGAAGCAGATCATCGACAATGTCGAGCTGCGCTCGGTGCGTCAGATCGGTTTCGTCAACGCCGAGGACATCGCCAAGAAGGTCATCGCCCGCTTCAATGCCGGCGAGTTCGACGTCTGCACACTGTTCTATTCGCGCTTCAAGTCGGTGATCTCGCAGATCCCGACCGCCCAGCGGTTGATCCCGCTGGAAGTGACGGCGCCTGCCGCCGGCGCAGCCGCGACGTCTTACGAATACGAGCCGGAAGAGGACGAGATCCTCTCGGGCCTGCTGCCGCGCAACCTCGCGGTGCAGATCTTCCGCGCGCTGCTCGAGAACAACGCCTCGTTCTACGGCGCGCAGATGAGCGCGATGGACAACGCCACCCGCAACGCCGGTGAGATGATCCGCAAGCAGACGCTGGTCTACAACCGCACCCGGCAGGCGATGATCACCAAGGAACTGATCGAGATCATCTCGGGCGCCGAGGCGATCTGACGCGACTTCACAAGGTTTTACGTCCGGTCGATCGACCGTGGACGGGTTTTCGGACTTCAGGGAGACAGTTGAAATGGCTACACCCGCCAATCAGACCGGACGCATCACGCAGGTGATCGGCGCCGTCGTCGACGTTCAGTTCGAAGGGCATCTGCCGGCCATTCTGAACGCCATCGAAACCACCAACGGCGACAACCGCCTGGTGCTGGAAGTTGCGCAGCATCTCGGTGAATCGACCGTCCGCACCATTGCGATGGACACCACCGAAGGTCTGGTTCGCGGCCAGGAAGTCACCGACACCGGCGCACCGATCTCGGTGCCGGTCGGCGCCGGCACGCTCGGCCGCATCATGAACGTGATCGGTGAGCCGGTCGACGAGCAGGGCCCGATCAGCTCGGAAGGCCTCCGCGCCATCCACCAGGAAGCCCCGGCCTACACCGACCAGTCGACCGAAGCCGAAATCCTCGTCACCGGCATCAAGGTCGTCGACCTGCTCGCGCCTTACGCCAAGGGCGGCAAGATCGGCCTGTTCGGCGGCGCCGGCGTTGGCAAGACCGTGCTGATCCAGGAGCTGATCAACAACGTCGCCCGCGCCCACGGCGGCTACTCGGTGTTCGCCGGCGTCGGCGAGCGCACCCGCGAAGGCAACGACCTCTATCACGAGTTCATCGAATCCGGCGTCAACAAGAAGGGCGGCGGCGAAGGCTCGAAGTGCGCCCTCGTGTACGGCCAGATGAACGAACCGCCGGGCGCCCGAGCCCGCGTCGGTCTAACCGGTCTGACCGTCGCCGAGCACTTCCGCGATCAGGGCCAGGACGTGCTGTTCTTCGTCGACAACATCTTCCGCTTTACCCAGGCGGGTTCGGAAGTGTCGGCGCTGCTCGGCCGTATCCCGTCGGCGGTGGGTTATCAGCCGACGCTCGCGACCGACATGGGCGCGCTGCAGGAGCGCATCACCACCACCACCAAGGGCTCGATCACCTCGGTGCAGGCGATCTACGTGCCGGCCGACGACTTGACCGACCCGGCGCCCGCGACCTCGTTCGCGCACTTGGACGCAACCACCGTGCTCAACCGTGCGATCTCGGAAAAGGGCATCTACCCGGCGGTGGACCCGCTCGACTCGACCTCGCGCATGCTGTCCGCCTCGATCGTCGGCGAAGAGCACTACAACACCGCGCGTATGGTTCAGCAGATCCTGCAGAAGTACAAGTCGCTGCAGGACATCATCGCGATCCTGGGCATGGACGAACTGTCCGAAGAGGACAAGCTGACCGTGGCCCGCGCCCGTAAGATCGAGCGCTTCCTGTCGCAGCCGTTCTTCGTCGCCGAAGTGTTCACCGGCTCGCCCGGCAAGTTCGTCGACCTCGCCGACACCATCAAGGGCTTCCGCGCGATCTGCGAAGGCAAGTACGACCATCTGCCGGAAGCGGCGTTCTACATGGTCGGCACCATCGAAGAAGCGGTCGAGAAGGGCAAGAAGCTCGCCGCCGAAGCGGCCTAACCAAACGAACCTCACCCTGAGGAGCCGGCCGCAGGCCGGCGTCTCGAAGGGTGTCGACCACCATCTCATCCTTCGAGACGCGCGCAACAGCGCGCTCCTCAGGATGAGGGCAGCGGATGAGACGAGATATGTCCACCTTCCACTTCGATCTGGTTTCGCCCGAAATGGTCGCCTTCTCCGGCGAGGTCGATCAGGTCGATATTCCGGGTGCCGAAGGTGACTTCGGCGTACTCGCCGGCCACGCGCCGGTCGTGGCGGTGATCCGCCCCGGCATCCTCACCGTCACGGCGGGCGCCAACAAGCAGAAGATCGTGGTGCTCGGCGGCATCGCCGAAGTGTCCGACAAGGGCCTGACCGTGCTGGCCGACGTTGCGACGGCGGCTCCGGATGTGGATCTTGAGGAGTTCGCCGCGACCATCCAGACCATGGAGCAGCAGCTCCCCAGCAAGGTCGGCGACGAGCTGGACAGCGCGATCGAACGCCTCGATCACTTCAAGAGCATCCAGCACGAGCTCAACACCACCGCGATGCACTGACGCCACGCGCCGGTGTTCTGACGTTTCGAATGGCCGGGCATCGTCCCGGCCATTTGCATTTGAGGCGACGTTCTACGCAGTGGTCATTGCCGGGCTTGACCCTGCAATCCATCCTCTTTCCCAAGGATGATGGATGCGCGGGTCAAGTCCGTGCATGACGTTCCGTGGTGAAGAAGGCGCCGCGGCTAAGCCTGAGCGGCGGCGAGCCCCGCAAAGCTCCGCGCCACCTCGCGATAGACCTCGCGGCGAAACGGCACGACGAGATCGGCGACGCGGTCGAGGCGCTCCCAGCGCCAGGCATCGAATTCCGGCGGCATGCCGTTGCGGACCGCGAGTGGATCGATCTCGGTCTCGCTGCCGGTGAAGCGCAGCGCGAACCACTTCTGGCGCTGGCCGCGAAACACCGCGAGCCGGTGTGGCGGGCCGTCATAAGGCGGGAAGTCGTAACTGACCCAGTCGGTCTCGCCGAGGATCTCGGCATTGGTCACGCCGGTCTCTTCCCAGAGTTCGCGCATCAGCGCGACTCGCGGCTCCTCGCCTTCGTCGATGCCGCCTTGTGGCATCTGCCATTCGAGCCCCGGCAGGATGATCTCTGGACCGTCGTCGCGAAACCGTCGCCCGATCAGGACCCTGCCGTCGAGACCGAACAGTGCGATGCCGACATTGCGGCGATAGGGAAGCGACCGGGTGGGCGGGTGCGCGGTCACGACGCCATCAGTGTGCGGAAGTAGCCGATGGTCTCCTTCAGCCCGTCGGCGAGCGGCACCTTCGGCTCCCAGCCGAGTTCGCGCCGCGCCAGCGAGATGTCGGGTTGGCGCTGCCGCGGATCGTCGGACGGCAGCGGCATCAGCACCAGTTTAGACTTCGAACCGGTCATCTCGATCACCATCTCGGCGAGCTGGCGGATGGTGAACTCCACCGGATTGCCGAGATTGACCGGGCCGATGAATTCGTCGCCGGTGGCCATCAGCTTCGCGAAACCGTCGAGCAGATCGGTGACGTAGCAGAACGAGCGCGTCTGGCTGCCGTCGCCGTAGATGGTGATGTCGTTGCCCGAGAGCGCCTGGACGATGAAATTCGACACCACGCGGCCGTCGTTCGGATGCATCCGCGGTCCGTAGGTATTGAAGATTCGCGCGACCTTGATCTTCACCTTGTGCTGGCGGTGATAGTCGAAGAACAGCGTCTCGGCGGCGCGCTTGCCTTCATCGTAGCAGGCGCGAATCCCGAGCGGATTGACGTGTCCCCAATAGCTCTCCGGCTGCGGATGCACGTTCGGATCGCCGTACACCTCGCTGGTCGAGGCCTGGAAGATCTTGGCGCGGGTGCGCTTGGCGAGGCCCAGCATGTTGATCGCGCCGTGCACGCTGGTCTTCAGCGTCTGCACCGGATCGTGCTGATAGTGCACCGGCGAGGCCGGGCAGGCCAGATTGTAGATGTCGTCGACCTCGACATAGAGCGGGAAGGTGACGTCGTGGCGCATCACTTCGAAGCGCGGGGTGCCGACCAGATGTTCGATGTTGCGGCGCCAGCCGGTGAAATAATTGTCGACGCACAGCACTTCGTGGCCTTCGGCGAGCAGCTTGTCGCACAAGTGCGAGCCGATGAAGCCGGCGCCGCCGCTCACGAGAATTCGTCGGGACAATCGCATCGCTGGGTCCTGGACAGGGGCGGGTTCGGACGCGCCGCAGTCGCGGGAACGGGTGCCCATTTGGCTCGAAACGGACGGCCGACCACGGTCGCGGCAGCCATTTTGCGCCGCATTGAATGGCAAGAAACCCCATGCTAGGCAAGCGCCGAAACCGGCCCTGCGCCGCCGCCCCGGGCGCATTGCGCCTGCACGCGCTCCCACGCCAGGCGATTTCGCTCCATGACCACGCCCGTCGATACCTCCCAGCTCCGCATTCTCGAAATCGGCGGGGGCTATTTCAAACTGCAGTATCCAGAGCGCACCACCTGCCTGTGGACCTGGACCAAGCTGACGGATGATTTCGGCAAGCTCGACGGGTTCTCGACGCCGGACCGCGTGCTGCGCGAGCTTCGCGCCGCCGGCCGCGGCGAGTACGACGTCGTGGTGGTCAACAGCCTTCGCTATTCGCCCTGGCATCCGCGCTACTGGGCGCGGGGCATCTTCTACACCCCGACCCATCCGTGGGCGGCGCTGACCCGGCAGTTCGGTCCCAGCGTTTTTCGCTGGGTGAAGTCGCCGGTGCCGCTGGTCGCGGTCGAGATGGACGATCACTTCGCGATCTCGAAGAGCAGCGTGTTTCTGCTCGACAAGGCCAAGGCGTATTTCAAGCGCGAGCTGCCTTGCGACAAATGGCAGGCGCTGGCCGGCACGGTGCATCCGCATCTGCCGACGCTGCGCTACCGCCGCAGCGAAAAGTGGCTGCGACGGATCGACAAGCTGCAGCCGATCTCGCTGCCGCAATTCCGCTTCGAGGCGCGCTGGCGTGACGCGCCGTTTCCCGAGAAAACCCACGATATCTTCTTCATCGGATCGGTCGACGGCAATTCAACGGTTCGCCGGGACGGCCTGCCGGAGCTCGAGCGGCTACGGGCGATGGGCGTGCGGATCGATCAGCCGACCGAGCGGCTGCCCTACGACGCCTTCATGGAGCGGATGTCGCATTCCTGGCTGGCGTGGTCGCCGGAAGGCATGGGCTGGGATTGCTACCGCCACTATGAAGCGCCGATCGTTCAATCGGTGCCGCTGATGAACAATCCGACCATCCTGCGCTACGCGCCGCTGCTGTCTGGCCAGCACGGCGTGTACTACGACATCGAACCGGGCGGGCTGGAGCGCGCCGTCACGTCAGCGCTGGCCGACAAAGACAAGCTGCGCCACATGGCGCTGGCCGCACGCGACCACGTCCTCGCCCATCACACCGTGAAGGCGCATTGCGATCACATCCTGCAGGCCGCGCTGGCGGCGCGGTGATCGTCCCGCCACCGCGCGACGAGGCGGCAAGATTGGTCACGGAATTCCCGCGTCATTGCGAGGAGCGTAGCGACGAAGCAATCCAGGGGCTCAGTTCACCGAGCCCCTGGATTGCTTCGCTGCGCTCGCAATGACGAAAGGACCGGTCGTCTCACACCGCCGCGGCGAGTTGCGAGAATTCCTTGACGACGCGCTCATAGACCGGCCGCTTGAACGGCACGATCAGCTCCGGGAGATTGTGCATCGGCTCCCAGCGCCAGGTCGTGAATTCCGGCTTGTAGCCGCCGCCCGGCTGAGCGACGTTGATTTCGCTATCGGCACCCGTGAACCGGGCCGCGAACCAGCGCTGGCGCTGGCCGCGATAGCGTCCCTTCCAGGCGCGGCCGGCGACGGTCCGCGGAATATCGTAGATCAGCCAGTCGGGGACTTCGGCGAGTTTCTCGACCGAGAGCACGCTGGTTTCTTCATAAAGCTCGCGCTTGGCGGCTTCCCAGGTGTCCTCGCCGGGATCGACGCCGCCTTGCGGCATTTGCCAGACGTGAGTGTCGTCGACGTGTTCGATGCCACCGGCGCGGCGCCCGATGAACACCAGACCCTCCCGGTTGATCAGCATCACGCCGACACAGGTTCGATAGGGCAGGTCTTCGTAGCGAGCCATTCCGTCAGTGCCTTCCGCGTCCCCCGGTACGGGGGACTCAACTCGATTTTGATTTCAGCATCGCCGTTGTCAATGGCACCAGCAGAATGCCGCGGCCTTCCAAGCCCTTGCTCCAGTTGACAATTCGTTCAATCGTCACGGGAAGCGCAGAAGCCATGCCGATTGCGCTGCCTCGCTCCTTGGCGATGCTCTCCAGCCGCGTCAGAGCCTTGTCGATATCGGCGCCCGCGGGCACCGCATCGATCGTCAGATCGGCTCGCGCATAGGGCATCGCCAGCGACTTGGCCAGGGTGCCGGCCACGCTTCGCGGCGCCGTGCCGTCGTCGAGGTAGCCGAGGCCGCGCTTGGCGGCGTCGCGGATGACCGCCTGCATCGCCGGCTCGGTGGCAACGAACCGGGCGCCCATGAAATTCGACAGGCCGACATAGCCCTGAATCCGGCTCAGATGCCAATTCAGCCGGTCGATATTCTGCTCGGGCGCGCTGGAGGTCAGCAGGGTCTGCGGCCCGGGATCGTTGTCGGGGTAGTCGAACGGCTCCATCGGGATCTGCAGCACCACCTCGTGGCGGCGCTGCCGCGCTTCCGTCGCCAGCTTCCCAGGATCGGAACCATAGGGCGTGAATGCCAGCGTCACCGCAGCCGGAAGCTTCATCACCGCGTCATTGGTCCGGGTCGCGCCGATGCCGAGGCCGCTGACGACGATCGATACCGTCGGCATGCGCTCGGCCTTGGTTCGATCGGCGTCGCTGGTCATCGCATAAGCCGAGAACGGCTTCAGCCCGCCGGCCATGGTCGGAATCATTCCGTAGCGGGATTGCTCGAGCAGCCGCGGATTGATGCCATCGGCGGTCAATTGGCTTGCCGCTGGCTCCGCCTGGCTCGCCCCGTCGGTCCCGACCACCACGTCCTGACGGGTGCCTTTCGAGCCGTCGATGATGGTGATGGTCTTCTGGCCCGGCACCGCTTCCTTGCTGCTGTGCTGCACGGCTGCTGCGGCGGGCGCACCGTCAGCCTTGCCGCCATCATCCTTGCCGGTCTGTGCGGCGGCCTGCTTCGGCTCGTCGGGGGCCGGTTTGATCTCGACATGAACGATCGGCTCGCCTCCGAACGGGTTGTTGCCGAACACCGCGAAACCGAGGAAGGCCAGGACGAACAGGCCCAGCGCCGTCGCGATCGTCTGGGTGGCGTTGAATGGCAGCCGGTAACGGCGCAGCCGCTGCCAACGGCTCCGCTTCTGACCCAGCGGGGTACTTAGTTCGTCCGCCGACACTGCCACCGATCTCCCGAATCAGTCGCTGCGACGATAGCACGATGCTGCCGCGGCTGACGCCGCGTCGCCGGTTTCAGCCGGGCGCGCAGCAAAAAGGGCGGCTCGCTGGCCGCCCTTCCGAAACACATCGATGAGCCGAAGACGAACGATCAGTTCGCCGCCTTGTTGCCGGCCGGCTTGTCGATCGCGGCCTTGTCGCCAGTGACGGCCTTGTCGGCCGCCGGGGCGGTCGCATTGACCTTGATGCCGTGCAGCAGATCCTCGGCGGCCTTGAGCGCCTTGTCGTCCTTGGCATCCGGCGGCACGTAGGATTGCGAGCCGGTCTTCTCCTCGCCATCGGCGCCCTTGAGATGGCCGCGCAGCGAGGCTTCACCCTTGGTGTCGGTGCGTGCCTTGAGGTCGGCCGGGACGTCCTGCATCACTTCGATGTCCGGGGTGATGCCCTTGGCCTGAATCGATTTGCCCGACGGCGTGTAGTAGCGCGCCGTGGTCAGTCGCAGCGCACCGTTGCCCGAGCCGAGCGGGATGATGGTCTGCACCGAGCCCTTGCCGAACGAACGGGTGCCGACCACGGTGGCGCGCTTGTGATCCTGCAGCGCGCCGGCGACGATCTCCGACGCCGAGGCGGAGCCGCCGTTGATCAGCACGATCAGCGGCTTGCCCTTGGTGAGGTCGCCCGCATGAGCGGAGCGGCGCTGGGTCTCTTCGGCATTCCGGCCGCGGGTCGAGACGATCTCGCCACGATCGAGGAAGGCGTCCGACACCGTCACGGCTTCCTCGAGCAAGCCTCCCGGATTGTTGCGGAGGTCGAGGATGAAGCCCTTCAGCTTGTCGGCGCCGATCTGATTGGTGAGATTGGCGATCTCCTTCTTGAGCCCTTCGGTGGTCTGCTCGTTGAAGGTGGTGATGCGGATGTAGCCGATGTCGCCGTCCTCGACGCGCGCACGCACCGAGCGGACCCGGATGTTGTCGCGCACCAGCGTCACTTCGATCGGATTGTCCTGGCCCTTGCGGACGATCTTCAGCCGGATCTTGGTGTTGACCGGGCCGCGCATCTTTTCGACCGCCTGGTTCAGGGTCAGGCCCTGCACGGCTTCGTCGTCGAGATTGGTGATGATGTCGTTGGCGAGGATGCCGGCCTTCGACGCCGGGGTATCGTCGATCGGCGACACCACCTTGATCAGGCCGTCCTCCATCGTGACTTCGATCCCGAGACCGCCGAACTCGCCGCGGGTCTGCACCTGCATGTCACGGAAGCTCTTGGCGTCCATGTAGCTGGAGTGCGGATCGAGGCCGGTCAGCATCCCGCTGATGGCGGATTCGATCAGCTTGGAATCGTCGGGCTTCTCGACGTAGTCGCTACGCACGCGCTCGAACACGTCGCCGAACAGATTGAGCTGGCGATAGGTGTCGGAAGTGGCGGCACGCGCGGTGGCGCCCATCAGCATCGTGCGCGGCTGAGTGACGAAAAGTGTCAGCGCGGCGCCGGTGACGGCGCTGAGGAGGATTACCGAAGTCTTGCGCATCATCCGCGAACCTTCTCGCCTTCATTTGCGGCCCACCATGGGCCAGGATCGATAGGAGTGCCGTCTTTACGGAACTCGACATAGAGCACGGGCTGACTGGCGTTGGCAGCGAGGATCGAGGCGACCCGCGAGGTCGACCCCATGGTCGCGACCGGCTCTCCCGTGAGCACGAATTGGCCGATATTGACTGAAATGCGCTCCATCCCGGCGATCAGGACATGATATCCGCCACCGGCGTTGAGGATCAAGAGTTGTCCATAGGAGCGGAACGGCCCAGCATACACCACCCAACCATCGCAAGGTGTCGTAATCTGGGCTCCGGCGCGGGTCGCCAGTGAGATGCCGCGCTCGACGCCGCCGACCCCGTCGGGGCGGCCGAATTCGCGGATCTTGGTGCCGTTGACCGGCAGCGGCAGCATTCCCTTGGCGGACGCGAAGGCGATCGCGGGGCTGAGCCGGCCGGGATCCTTAAGCGCAGCCATGTTCGGTTTGGCGGATGCCGGTGCGCCCTTCTCGGCGGCCGCGGCGGCTTTCGCGGCGCTCTTGAGGTCCTGCTCCATCTTGGCGATCAGGCCCTGCAGGCTGTCGACCTGACGCGATAGCGTCAGCGCCCGGCCGCGCTCGGCTTCGATGTCCTTCTCGACCGAACTCTGCTGTCGCTGCCGTTCCTCGACGAGAGCCGTCAGCCGGGTCTGGTCCGTGGTCAACCGGCTGCGGTCGGCGGCAAGCTGGTCGCGCTCGGCGGAGATCTTCTGACGCACGGCGATCAGTTCGCCGAGATCGGTCGCGAGCCGTTCGGCCCGGGTGCGCAGTTCCGGCACGACCGCGCCGAGCAGGATCGCGGTGCGCAGCGATTCCAGCGCATCTTCCGGGCGCACCAACAGCGCCGGCGGTGCGCGGCGGCCGGCGCGTTGCAGCGCCGCCAGCACTTCGCCGATTTCGTCGCGGCGCTGATCCAGCGAGGTACGGATTTCGGTTTCGCGTGCGTCGAGCGGACGGAGGCGGGCTTCGGCATCGCTGATCCGGGTTTCGACCGTCCGGACCTTGGCGGCAACGTCGATCAGTTCCTGGTTCAGTTTGGTGCGATCGGCGCCGATCGCAGCCAGATCGGCTTTGAGCTTGTCCTGCTGCTCGGCAGCGCTTTTCTGCCGCGCCCGCGCCGCCTCCAGCTCCTGCTCGTGTTGCTTGATGAGATCGGCCATCGACGGCGCCGCCGTCGTCTTGGCTGGCGCGGTTTGTGCCGCTGCCGGAGCGATCAGCGCGTGCCCAAGATCGCCGCCGAGAAGGCCGCTGACGGCGAGGCCTGCGGACAACAGCGCCGCAGGCCGCCAGAACGATGCAGCCCTTTCGTCACTCACAGCGGAGGCGCGCGGTGCATGCATCGGTTCACTACGGCGTCGGTTACGCACGATGATAAGGATGTCCCGCCAAGATCGTCGCGGCCCGGTAAATCTGCTCCAGCAGCAGGACACGGACCATCTGGTGCGGCCAGGTCGCAGCGCCGAACGACAGGCTCAACTTTCCCTTGCGCCGCAATTCAGGCAAAAGTCCGTCGGCACCGCCAATCACGAAAATAGTACCGGTTACCTGCTCGTCCCGCCAGCGCCCGAGCTGGTTGGCGAAGGCGACGCTGCCGAGGCTTTGGCCTCGCTCGTCGAGCGTCACCAGCACCGCTCCGTCCGGCACCTGAGCGGCGATCGCGGCGGCTTCCTCCGCCATCCGTGCCGGCGCCTCGCGGGCGCGGCTTTCGGTGATTTCATGAATGTCGAGGCCGCGGAAGCCGAGCTTGCGGCCGAGATCGTCGAACCGCGAGCGATACCGCTCGGCAAGCTCGCGCTCCGGCCCCTGCTTCAATTTGCCGACGGCAACCACAGTCAATCGCATCGGCTTACGCGCCCTCCGCGCGCAACCGCGCCAGTCATCATTCGGTCTCGCGCCGTTCGGGCGCGACGACGCCCAGCGCTGCGACTACAGCGTCTTTGCCGGCGACGGTCCTTGGGTCCACAATCGCTCGAGATTGTAGAACTCGCGGACCTCGGGACGGAAGACGTGCAACACCACGTCGCCGCTGTCGATCAGCACCCAGTCGCAATTCGGCAAGCCTTCGACGTGCGGGGCGGCGATGCCGGCCTGCTTCAGCGCCTTGACGACGTTCTCGGCAATCGCACCGACATGGCGGTTGGCCCGCCCGCTGGTGACGACCACGTAGTCGAACATCGCTGATTTGCCGCGGAGGTCGATGGTCACCGTCTCTTCCGCCTTCATGTCGTCGAGGCGGGAGAGGATCAGTTGCAGCGTCGTCTCGGCATCCGGCGCAGTTTTCAACTGCGGAGCAACCGGAGCGATCGCTTCGGGGGACGGTACCGGCGCAGTCCTGTTTGACGCGGACCGCGTTACCTTTGCCGCGACCGATTTCGGCAAAGCCGACGTGGACAATACAGAAGTGGTCAGGGACCTTTCCTTTCACTGTATCGTGCGCGCCGACTCTCGGCGTGCACAGGTCATTCTAAAGCAATTTCCAGCAAAGTGGAATCGGGGTGACCCCGGCGGGCCCACGAGGCCGCAGCGCCGTCTCGCAAAAGTCACAGGCCCGATGTGGGGTGTTACGCGCCGAGAGTCCAGCGGCCGCGATCAGCATGTCTTCCAGCTTCCATCGGGGTTCCGCAAAGCGGTCGAGGACACCGGCGATTTCAGCCCCGTCAGAAACACCCAAGCCGGTGGATCGCAATCTGCCAGCTTGGCCGCCTCGTTAGCAGGAAGGCGTGCTCGCATCAGACGCTGCGCGGCGGGAGACGCCAACGCGCGGAGGCTGGTCGGCGGGCGGTCGATCACCGCGATCGGGACCTCGGCCGCGATCTGCTGCCACTGCTGCCAGCGATGGAACTGAGCCAAATTATCGGCGCCCATGATCCAGACGAAGCGAGCGCCGGGACAATGCCGGCGCAGATAGCGGAGAGTGTCGGCAGTGTAGCGGGTGCCGATGACGGCTTCGAGACGGCTGACCTGAATCCGCGGATCGTCCGCGATCGCCTGCGCGGCGGCGACCCGGGCGTCGATCTCGCGCAGGCTGGAGATGTCCTTCAGCGGATTACCCGGCGACACCAGCCACCACACCCGGTCGAGTTTCAGCCGTTTGATCGCGAACTGACTGATGGCGCGATGCGCCAGATGCGGCGGATTGAACGAGCCCCCGAGCAGGCCGATCCGCATTCCAGGTGTGAACGGCGGAATCGCGCGGCGGGCTGCCGCGAAGTCCGTCGTCACCTCAGCCTCGGCGACAGGGCAGCATCACGGCCGGGTCTGACCGCTGCCATGGATGCGATACTTGAACGTCGTGAGCTGTTCGGCGCCGACCGGTCCGCGCGCGTGGAATTTGCCCGTCGCAATTCCGATCTCGGCGCCGAAGCCGAATTCGCCGCCGTCGGCGAACTGCGTCGAGGCGTTGTGCAGTACGATCGCGGAGTCGACCTCGCTGAGAAACTTCGCGGCGGCCTGCGCGTCCTCCGCAACAATGGCATCGGTGTGGTGCGAGCCGTGGTCGTGGATATGCGCGATCGCCGCATCGACGCCGTCCACGGTCTTGGCCGCGATCACCGCGTCGAGATACTCGGTGTCCCAGTCCTCATCGCTCGCCGACTTCACGCGCGGGTCGGCCTGTTGCACAGCTTGGTCGCCGCGCACTTCGCATCCGGAATCGATCAGCATCGTCACCAGCGGGGCGAGATGCGTTGCAGCGGCAGCGCGATCGATCAGCAGCGTTTCGGCTGCGCCGCAGACGCCCGTGCGGCGCATCTTGGCGTTCAGCACGATCGACTTCGCCATCTCGAGATCAGCGCTGCGATCGACATAGACGTGATTGACGCCTTCCAGATGCGCGAACACCGGCACCCGCGCTTCGCTTTCGACGCGGGCCACCAGGCTCTTGCCGCCGCGCGGCACTATGACGTCGACCGTTCCATCGAGGCCCGAAAGCAGCAAGCCCACCGCCGCCCTGTCGCGGGTCGGCACCAAAGTAATCGCCGCATCCGGCAGCCCGGCCTCGCGCAGACCCTGCACCAGACAGTGATGGATCGCCCGGCAGGAGCGGAAGCTCTCCGAGCCGCCGCGCAGGATCACGGCGTTGCCGGACTTCAGGCACAGCACGCCGGCGTCGGCGGCCACATTGGGCCGGCTTTCGAAGATCACCGCCACGACCCCGAGCGGCACGCGGACGCGCTCGATGGTCATGCCGTTCGGCCGCTGCCAGCTCTCGGTCACAGTGCCGACCGGGTCGGCAATGCCGCGCACCACCGCGATGCCTTCGGCCATCGCTGCGACGCGCGCCGGCGTCAGCGTCAGCCGGTCCAAGAACGCCGCGGTGGTACCGGAAGCCTTGGCGTCGGCGACATCCTCGGCATTCGCCGCCAGAATCTTGTCGGCGCCGGCGTGGATCGCGCGCTCCATCGCTTCCAGCGCGCGGTTCTTCTGCTCCGGCGGCGCCAGCGCCAGAATCCGGGCGGCAGCGCGGGCCTGGCGGCCCAGGTCGGTCATCAGCGTCGTCAGTTCGGCGCTGCCGTCGATGGCTTTGAGCGAGGCGGTCATAGGGTTGAGCCTGAAAAATCCGTGGTGCGTCATGTAAATAGGCGGAAAACGCCGGTACGCCAAGCCGGTTGCAGGGAAACCGGGTGATCCCTATCCTTTTGAAATCTGCTCAAGGAGGCTCCCATGGCCGGCAGCTACACCCTCGACGAGCACGCTGCGGCGTTCGTCGACAGTCTGGTCGAAAGCGGACGCTACGAGACCGCCGGCGATGTCGTGCGGGAAAGCCTGCGCCAGATGCAGGCGCGCGAGGCCAAGCTCGAAGCACTGCGCACTGAGATCCAGAAGGGGCTGGACAGCGGGCCAGCTGAAGAATTCGATCCCGCGGAGCTCGCGGAAGACGTCAAGCGCCGGGGGCGAGAGCGGCTGACCGCGGACCGGGCTGCGGCAGAGAAGCGTGGCTCATAAGCGGCGGATCAATCCAAAAGCACGGGCCGATCTTGATGAGATCTGGTCTTTCATTGCTGCGGACAGTGAGAGGAGTGCGGATGCGGTGATCTCACTGATCACCGACGCGATGGCCATGCTGGCCATCAATCCAGCAGCAGGACGTAGGCGCGCCGAACTGTCGTTGTCGCTACGCAGCTTCCCCGTCGGCAACTACTTGATTTTCTATTCCACCGAGCCTGATGGAATCAGAATTGTTCGGGTTCTCCACGGGCGTCAGGACATCTCGCGCAAGGATGTGGCGCCTTAGGCCGGCGCTGTCCCGACCACAAGATCGTCGCGATGGATCATCTCGGCCCGGCCGGTGATGCCGAGGATCATCATCACGTCGGGCGACGACCGTCCTTTGATCTTCTCGGCGTCCTCGGCGTCGTAAGCGACCAGACCGCGACCGATCTCGTCGGTGTCGGGACCGCGGACGATCACCGCGTCGCCGCGGCAAAACTGGCCGTCGACCCGGATCACGCCGGCCGGCAGCAGGCTCTTGCCGGCGCGCAGTGCACTGACTGCGCCGGCGTCGATCGTCAGCGTGCCCTTCGGCTCAAGCGAGCCTGCTATCCAGCGCTTTCGTGCGGTGACCGGGTTGGCGGGCGTCAGGAACCAGGTGCATTTGCCGCCCTCGGCGATCGCCTTGAGCGGATGATCGATCTTGCCTGAGGCGATCAGCATATGCGTTCCGGCCGAGGTCGCGATCTTGGCCGCCTCGATCTTGGTCCGCATGCCGCCGCGCGACAGCTCCGAGCCGGCCGCACCGGCCATGCCTTCGATCTCGGCGGTGATCGAGTCGACCACCGGGATCAACGTGGCGTCAGGATTGCTGCCGGGGGGCGCGGTGTACAATCCATCGATGTCGGACAGCAGGATCAGCAGATCGGCGCTCGCCATCGTGGCGACCCGCGCCGCGAGCCGGTCGTTGTCGCCGTAACGGATCTCGGTGGTGGCGACGGTGTCGTTCTCGTTGATCACCGGCACCGCGTGCCATTCCAGCAGCTTGCCGATGGTCGAGCGGGCGTTGAGATAGCGCCGGCGTTCCTCGGTGTCCTGGAACGTCACCAGGATCTGTCCGGCGCCGATGCCGTGAGCGCCGAGCACTTCCGACCAGGTTCGCGCCAGCTCGATCTGGCCGACCGCGGCGGCGGCCTGGCTCTCCTCGAGCTTCAGCGGCCCGCGCGGCAGCTTCAGTCGGCTTCGTCCCAGCGCAATCGAGCCGGACGACACCACCATCACATCACGGCCGCCGCGATGCAGCTCGGCAATGTCGGCGGCGAGCGCCGTCAGCCACCCGGCCCGCACCTCACCGGCGGCGGAGTCGATCAGCAGCGACGAGCCGACCTTGACGACGATACGGCGGAAATCGTGGAGCTTGGGGCTGGTCATGGGGAGTATCGATCACGAGGTCACGGCCCGCAAAGCGGGGCGACTGGCAGGAAGAGGCCCGTTCTGCAGCACCGGGCCGGCCTGCGCAAGCCGTGCGAACGGACCGGCAGATCTGCCGTCATCCGGCCAACTGCGAGGGGTCAGGCGTCCTGCGGCGCCCAGGGCTTGGCTTCGGCCGGATTGTCGGCAGTCCCGATCGCCTTGTCCGAGACGGGAGCTTCACCGATCACCGCGACCAGTGCCCGCAGCGCCTCCGGCACGCCCTGACCGGTCACGCCGGACAGCAGCAGCGGCGTCTTCTTGGCGGCGCGCTTCAGCCGATCCTTCTGCTTTTTCAGTTCGTCCGGCTCGACCGCGTCGATCTTGTTCAGCGCCACGATCTCGATCTTGTCGACCAGCGTCTCGGCATAGGCTTCGAGTTCGCCGCGGACCGTCTTGTAGGCTTTGCCGGCGTGTTCGCAGGTTGCGTCGATCAAATGCAGCAGCACCCGACAGCGCTCGATATGGCCGAGGAAGCGGTCGCCAAGGCCGGCGCCTTCATGGGCGCCTTCGATCAGGCCGGGAATGTCGGCCAGCACGAATTCGCGGCCGTCGCTGTTCACCACGCCGAGCTGTGGGTGCAGCGTGGTGAACGGATAGTCGGCGATCTTCGGCTTGGCGGCGCTGACCTTCGACAGAAACGTCGATTTGCCGGCGTTCGGCAGCCCGACCAGGCCGGCATCGGCGATCAGTTTCAGCCGCAGCCAGATCCAGCGCTCTTCGCCCGGAAGGCCCGGATTGGCGTGGCGCGGCGCCCGGTTGGTCGAGGATTTGAAATGGGCGTTGCCGAAGCCGCCATTGCCGCCCTTGGCCAGCACGAAACGCTCTCCGATCTTGGTGAAGTCGTGAATCAGCGTTTCCTTGTCCTCGTCGAAGATCTGGGTGCCGACCGGCACCTTCATCACGACGTCCTTGCCGCCGGCTCCGTGGCGGTCGCTACCCATGCCGTTTCCGCCTTTCGGCGCCTTGAAATGCTGCTGGTAGCGGTAGTCGATCAGCGTGTTGAGGCCGTCGGCCGCCTCGACGATGATGTCGCCGCCACGGCCGCCATTGCCGCCATTGGGGCCGCCGAACTCGATGAACTTCTCGCGGCGGAACGCCACGCAGCCGTTCCCGCCGTCGCCGGAGCGGATGTAAACCTTGGCTTCATCGAGGAATTTCATGGGTCATCCGTATCGTAAGGTCGGGGGGCGCGGCAACACTTCGATCAGTCTGGGCGGCCGAGACGGTCTGAAAGTCGAAGCGACGCTCGGCCGCCTTGCTCCGGCCAGCGCCCCGGGGCGATAAGCGACGGTCACAACCATCCGGGCCAATATGGGGCGGTTCGCCAAAATCACCACCGGGTCCGACCCGCGCACGTCCCGGATCGCCGGCATTCTGCTGATGCTGTTGGCGATGCTGGCGTTTTCGTTCGCCGATGCGGCCGGCAAAACAGTGGTCGCGATCTATTCGGTCGGGCAGCTCCTGGTTCTGCGGGCGCTGGCCGGGCTGTTCGTGCTGTCGCCGCTGATCTGGCGCCAGCGCTCGGCGTTCCTGCGGCTGGAGCGGCCAGGTCTGCAATTGGCGCGGACACTGATCGCGGCCTGCGAAGTCGCGGTGTTCTATCTGGCCACCGTTTATCTGCCGCTCGCCGACGTCATCACCTTCTATCTGGCGTCGTCGCTGTTCGTGTCGGTCGGCGCCGCGTTGTTCCTCGGCGAGACCATCGACCGGCCGCGCGGAATCGCGATCGTCATCGGGTTTGTCGGCGTGCTGATCGCGCTGCAACCGTCGGCCCAGACGATGAGCTGGCCGGCGCTGATCGCGATCCTGGCCAGTGTGCTGTTCGCCTGTCTGCTGTTGCTGACGCGATTCCTGCGCCAGACTCCCGACATGGTGCTGGCGTCGCAGCAGTTCGTCGGCACGCTGTTGCTGGGGCTGGTGCTGGCACCGTCGGGCTGGATCACGCCGTCGGCGACCGATCTGGTGTGGTTCGCGATTTCGGGTGCGGTGTCGGCGGTCGGATTGCTGTGCGTCAACCGTTCCTTGCGGCTGGCGCCGGCGAGCGTCGTGGTGCCGTATCAGTACACGATGATCATCTTCGCCGCCGCGTTCGGCTGGCTGCTGTTCGGCGACGTGCCGTCGCGGGCGACGGTGGTCGGGGTCGCGATCATCATCGCGGCCGGGCTGTATCTCGGCTGGCGCGAACGCAGCGCATCGAGGGCGGCGGATCGCAGCTGATTACTCGCCGACCCGCAGCGTCAGCCCGCTGAAGCGTTCGCCGAGCTGGCGCGCGCGTTCGCGGCGTTCTTCGGTCAGCAACTTGCGTTCGGTCGCCTCGAAAGCGTCGAGGTCGGCTCGGAATTCGTCGCGCACGTCACGGACGGGGACGGTCTGGTTGGGCGAATCGGGCATCTCGGCCTCCCTGGTCGAACTCACGCCTAACTACACGGCGTTGATGAAGATCGCGTATGTGCGAAGGTCGAAGCGGCGCGATCGATCGGCGATGGTTAAGCGCCGATGGACCGCGCTGTGCCGATCGCAATCAGATGCCGAAACGGCGGTCGAGATCGACGAAACGGAAACCGATTTGCTCGGTGCGTTCGCGGTGCTTTTCCGCTTCCGCAGCACGTTCGGCGGCGCGTTCGATCTGATCGATCGTCGCCGGCGCCAGCGGCTGGATCTCTTCGGCGAGCTCGCGGGCGAAGATGGCTTGGATGTAGCGATGAGCGGGCATTTCGAACCTCCGTGGTTGGAAGTCCGTCCTACGCAGCCTGCGGATTGAGCTGAACTCGGTTCTGACCGAGGCTGGCGGCTGGTCGTGTGGCCGTGGTTAAGCGGCGGGTAACAGCGCAGGTGCGGCTTGATACGACTGTCTCGAAACAGCATCGGCCGGGTCGCAGCCCGGCCGATCCGTTCAGTTTAATGATGGCGCGTCGAGGCGCTGGTCAGCACCGCCGCTTGGCGGTGCCCCACTTCTTCAACGACGACCACACCCCGCGGGTCAGGCGGAAACAGTCGACGGGGGTCGACGATCCGATCGACTCGAAGCGGTGCAGCTCGACACCGGTCCATTGGAAGCCGCACTTCTCCAGCACGTTGCGCGACGCCGGATTGATGACGCGGGCACCGGAGATCATCTGCTTGGCGCCGTGCACCTCGAACGTGAAGTCGATCACCGCTCGTGCAGCTTCAGTGGCGTAGCCGTTGCCCCAGTGCTGGACGCCGAGCCAATAGCCGAGTTCGGGCGCGTCGCGCTCGCTCCAATCGACGCCGACCAGACCGATCGGCTCCAGATCCTCGGCCTCGATCAAAAACACGCTGTCATGGCCCTGGGTCAGCGCAGTGACGAAGCGCGCGGCGTCGTCGCGCGTATAGGGGAAGGGCATCCGCCGGGTCATCTCGACGACGCGGCGATCGTTGGCGAGCGAGGCGATGGCCTGAACGTCGGCGAGAACCGGTTTGCGCAGCGTCAGCCGCTCGGTCTCGAGGACGCAAGGTCTCGCCTCGCGCAACGAGGGCGTGGTGGTCGGGATCTCCTGCAACATGGCGGGCTCCTGAAGATGCGCCGTAGAAAGTACGCAAAGAAAAAGGGAGGTCGGTTATCCCGCCTCCCCTGGAGCCCTTAGTTGTGCTCCGCCGGTTTGACAGGACCCGGCGGACACATATTTCTGTCCACCGTCTATTCGGCCGCCTGCATCGCAATCGGGAGTACCGATACGTAGGTGCGGCCGTTGGCTTTGGCGCGGAATTCGACGCGACCTTCCACCTTGGCGAACAAGGTGTGATCAGTGCCCATGCCGACGTTGAGGCCGGGATGCCACTGAGTGCCGCGCTGACGCGCAATGATGTTGCCGGGAATCACATGCTCGCCGCCAAACGCTTTGACGCCGAGGCGTTTGCCTGCGGAATCACGTCCGTTGCGCGAGGAACCGCCCGCCTTTTTATGAGCCATGGCTCGTCTCCAAAATCCGAAATACCTTTTAGATGAATCCCGTTACGGAATCATCCCGCTTTTTTGACACGCCTGCTGCGCGCTGCGACTTACTCGGCAGCTTCCGCAGCCGGGGCCGCCTTGGCGCGCTTGGGCCGGGGGCCGACCGAGGGCTGCTTGCCGTCGGCGAGGATCTCGGTGATCCGCAGCACGGTGATTTCGTCGCGATAGCCACGCTTGCGCTTGGAGTGCTTGCGGCGGCGCTTCTTGAACGCGATCACCTTCGGGCCGCGCTTGTGATCCAGCACTTCGGCCGCCACGGTGGCGCCGGCCACGGTGGGCGCGCCGAGAACCGGGGTGTCGCCGCCCAGCACCAGCACTTCGCCGAGCTGGATAATGGTGCCGACGTCGCCGTCGAGCTTGCCTACTTCGAGCACATCTTCCGGAACGACACGGTACTGCCGGCCGCCGGTTTTGATGACTGCGAACATCGTTTTTCTTCCTTCGTGTTCGATCCCGTCCTCGGGTGACCCGGGCCGGCTTTTTGGTCAGTCTGTTGCGGACTTGCGGCGAAAACGCCGCGGGTTTCCGTGCGGTTGGACTTGAGCCGGGCGAAAGCGCCTCTGGCCGCACAAAAGGATTCGGCGCGAGACCTGCCCGCGCCGCTGCGGGACTTATATCGGGCAGCAACGTCAAGTCAAGACAAAGCCGGCCGAACTCGCCTCGAATCGGCCGGTCCAAGGGCGGTCGGGCCGACGGCCAAGTCGTCAGCCAGGTCGTCAGCCAGGTCGTCCCCCACCGTCCCGTGCATGCAACCAACCGGTTCCCGGATCGTTGTCATCCGGTTTTCATGCGGGGGAAGCGGCTATGGCTGAGGATACGCTGACCACGACGACCGCGGGCATCGCCGTTCACGGTGCGGCGCGGCTGCCGTCGGTGGACATCGATACCTACAATATCGAACTGAAGGATGACGACGGCTTTCTGGGCGATCGCGCCAGCAAGGGGGCCTTCCAGCGTATCCTCGATTCCTGGCGCAAGCCGCTCCGCAAGTCCGGCTCCGATCCGTTCGGCGACACCGCGACCGAGGACATCTCCAAGAGCATGCTCGACAAGGTGCTGACCGGAGACGAAGCCAGCGCCGCGGCGCTGGTGCACGGTGCGATTGAAGATTTCGCCCAGGAGCTGGCTTATGTCACCAAGCGCTTCCTCAAGACCAAGGCCTGGGCCGATACCGAGTGTATCGTGGTCGGCGGCGGCTTCCGGCAGAGCCGGCTCGGTGAAATCGCTATCGCGCGGACCGAAATCCTGCTGCGATCCGAAGGACATAAGATCGAATTGGTGCCGATCCGATTTCACCCCGACGAGGCCGGGCTGATCGGCTGCCTGCATCTGGCGCCGTCCTGGATATTCGAAGCGCACGACAGCATTCTGGCGGTCGATATCGGCGGCTCGAACATCCGCTGCGGCGTGGTCGAGACGGCCTGGAAGAAGGCGCCGGACCTGTCGAAGGCCTCGGTGTGGAAGTCCGATCTGTGGCGGCATGCGGACGACGAGCCGACACGCGAAGCGGCGGTCAAGCGGCTGACCCGGATGCTGAAGGATCTGATCTCGGACGCCGAGGATGAAGGCTTCAAGCTGGCGCCCTTTATCGGCATCTCCTGCCCGGGTGTGATCAACGCCGATGGGGCGATCGAAAAGGGCGCACAGAACCTGCCCGGCAACTGGGAGAGCAGCAAATTCCATCTGCCGCGCAGCCTGGTCGAAGGCATCCCGATGATCGGCCAGCACGACACCGCGATCCTGATGCACAATGACGGCGTCGCCCAGGGGTTGAGCGAGGTCCCGTTCATGCAGGAGTTCGAGCGCTGGGGCGTGTTGACGATCGGCACCGGCCTCGGCAACGCCCGCTTCACCAATCGCCGTGACAAGGACAAGGCGAAGAAGGAGCGGGAGAAAGACAAAGACAAGGACAAGGACAAGGACAAGGGGAAAAAAGACAAGGATAGCAAGGAGAAGGCCTGATCCCCCGCGGCTGCCGGCCCTGCGCGGCCGGCGGTCTGGCGCTCGCCGGTCAATTCTGGAGAGAAATCCGCCGCCGTGCGCCTTGTCTATCCGTCGCTCCTCGCCTAGAACACGCCCCGACCACCGGGCGAGAATCGCCCGCTTTGGCACCGAAGGAGAGGTGGCAGAGTGGTTGAATGCACCGCACTCGAAATGCGGCATAGGTGCAAGCCTATCGGGGGTTCGAATCCCTCCCTCTCCGCCAGCTTTTCACGCTTCGAAAGATCCGGAAGAATAACGGCTCTCTCTCGCGCTAAAGGCGGTGATCGTAACCGCCAGGGGATCCGACGCTTGCCACCGAATAGGGGGCATCGGGCAGAAGCGGACGTCGATCGTTTCAGAATGGATGCGGCCCGACATTCTGTGACGGTCTCCGAGACCGTGGTTTCCGGGCCATAGAGACGTCACCATTCAACCGTCAGGCCTTCGACGAAGCGTGAGGCGCGGCCTTTCCGTCCACGTCTGGTCCGCCGACGGGAAGGACGATCTCGAAAATCGAGCCGCCTATATTCGATGTTCGGTATCGCGCGTGTCCGCCATGTGCCTCGGCGATCGCGCGGACCACGGACAATCCGAGGCCCGAGCCGCCGAATTGCCGAGACCGTGAGGGTTCGGCGCGTGCGAACGCATCGAAGGCTTGGGCGGCGAATTCCGCGCTCAAGCCCGGCCCCTCGTCTTCGACGGCGAGGACGACGTCCGCCTTCTCAGGAGTCATCCGGATCTCGATCACGCCGGGCGTCGCGTAACGGCGCGCGTTTTCCAGGAGCGCAAGCAGCGCCTGTCGGATCCGCGTGCCGTCGCATGGCAGCGTTACCGGCTTGGCTGTCATCCGCACGGAGAAACCAGCCCCTTCCAGCGCGGGACGCATCGCCTCGACAGCCTGCTCCACCTCGCTGGCGAGATCTGTCGGCTCGACGCGCATGTCCAGGCGCTGACTGTCCGAGAGGGTCACGACCCGCAGATCGTCGACGAGACGTGACAGGTTTTCGACCTGAGCCAGCAAACTCCTGAACAGCTCATCGCTTGGTTCGAAGACGCCGTCGGTGAGCCCTTGCAGGCGACCACGCAGAATCGTCAGCGGCGTCCGCAGTTCATGAGCGATGGCTGCGTTCCACGACGCCATCGACTGCGCTACGTCCTGTAGACGCTGGGCCATCGCGTTGAAATCGTCGACGAGTTGGGCGGTTTCGCCGAGCGAGCGATCGCCCGGCACCGCCCGCGCTGTGAGGTCGCCGGCTGCGATCTTGCGCGCGCCTTCCGCCAGAGAATTGAGCGGCGCAAGGATTCGCCGCGTCAGCCGCAGTGCGGCGTGGATCGCGATGGCGAGGCCGAGCAGAAGAAAGATCGCGATCAGGACGAAGTCGGGTGCTTCCGGCAGCAGCGGCGGCGGGCCGGGAGGCGGCGGAAACCAGGTCAGATAGATGGTGTAGAAGATGAACGTGCCGACGAACACCATCAGGACCGCGATGGCGGCGACGACGCTCATCGATAGCGTGATCTGCCCGCTGAGGCGATAACGTTTCATGCGGCGATCAGTCGGTAGCCGATTCCGCGCACGACCGACATCATGCCGCTGGCGCCCGCCTCGTCGAGCTTGCGGCGCAGATTGCTGACATGACTGTCGACCGTCCGCTCCAGCGCGTCGCCGCCCGGAAGGCAGGCGTCGATCAGTTCGTTGCGGCCGAAAGCCCGCGTCGGCGCCTTTGCCATATGAGCCAGCAGTCGGAATTCCGTCAGGGTCAATTGCAGCGGCATCGCGACCTCGTCGCCATGCACCTTCGCCAGGTGACTCTCGAGGTCGATTTCGAGCTTGCCGATGCGAAGAATAGTTCGGCTGGCCGCGTGCCCCGACCGTCGCAGAACCGCCTTGGTGCGGGCAACGACCTCGAGCGGGTTGAACGGCTTGACGACGTAGTCGTCAGCGCCCAGACGCAATCCCTGCAGGCGATCGAGATCCTGATCGAGCGCGGTGATCATGATGATCGGCGTCTCCCCCCGACGACGCAATTCGGCGAGGACGTCCCAGCCATCCATCTTCGGCATCTTCACATCGAGCAGAACGAGATCCGGTTTCAGGATCGCGTGCTGATCGAGCGCAGTCTGTCCATCGGCCGCATTCACGGTGCGGAATCCTTCCCGCACCAGATACGCGTCGAGGATCTTGGTGATTTCCGGCTCGTCTTCAGCGATCAGGATGAGTTCGTTCATCGTTCATGTCCAACCGGAGTGCGCCGATCGCGATGGTCGGCGGGATCGGCGCAGCTCGAGGTTGCCGAGGTCAGTGGTCCCATGACCAGTCGTAGGCCGGCGGAGTATCGTCGTCATGCGAGGGGTCGTCGTGAGGCCAGCTGTATTCGTCACTCCAGGCGTCGGCGCGATAACCATCATAGCGGTACGGCCACGAAGAAAACCGATAGCCGAGACGGCGATCGGGACGGCAGGTGCCCCAGGACGTGACATGCCAACCACGGCCGCATTGCCAGTCGGCTTGGATCACGTCCGGCGAGGTGTGCAGCAGCGCGCGTCCGAGCGGCATTGCCAGCGCGCTGCCGTTCCACAACGACAGCGTGCCCATCAGGATCGCGGCCTTTAATAGCAACTTTCTCATCGGATCACATTGCTCCCTTTCAGCGTCGCTGATCGGCGACCCGTCTCTTGTTAGCGAAGATCGCGGCCAAAATCCTGCCGACCGCACGAGCGACCCGGGACGTCAAGTTTCGCGTAATCGATTGATTTGATTTTCATTTTTCGTCAGCAGGCTGTCTTTGGGCGGTCGTGGGATCGCCGCCTCCATCAACCCTCCACATCGTCTCCACACGCGACCAATGCGCGGCGGGTAAGTCTCGCGCCTCATCGCATTGCGTTCCCAAGCTCCGGCTGGGGGCGTGCGTCGTACTCCCTCGAGAATGAAGCCTGTGTTGTCCCAATCAACCGTTGCCGCGATCGTGGCACTGGCGTTTGCCGTGGCGCTTGTCGGATGCAAGCCGCAGTCAGCCGGCCACGGCGTCGATCCCGCCGGCGTCGGGCGTCCCGAGGTCGGTGTCGTGACGCTTCACCCGCAGGCGGTGGCGATGACTGCAGAGCTTCCCGGCCGCGTCGTTGCCTCGCAGACGGCCGAGGTGCGTCCGCAGGTCTCCGGCATCGTTCAGCTGCGCCTGTTCAAGGAGGGGAGCGAGGTCGCCGAGGGCGCGTCGCTCTATCAGATCGACGCTGCTCCCTACAAGGCAGCCTATGACAGCGCAGTGGCGGCGTTGCGGAAGGCGGAAGCTGCCGTGCCCAGCGCGCAGGCCAAATCCGAGCGCTATCAGGGACTCGTCAAACAGAGCGCCGTCAGCAAGCAGGATTTCGACGATGCGGTCGCCGCGCTCGCGCAAGCGAAGGCGGAGGTGGCCACCGCAAAGGCTTCGGTCGAAACAGCCAGGATCAATCTCGACTACACCACGATCAAAGCGCCGATCGGCGGCCGAACCGACCGTTCGTCCTTGACCCCCGGCGCGCTGGTCACGGCGGGCCAGACCGGGCTGCTGACCACGATCCGCACGCTCGACCCGATCTTTATCGACGTCATTCAGTCGAGCACCAACCTGCTCAATCTACGGCAAGCGATCGACTCCGGGCGCCTGAAAGTGAGCGGTCCGCATGTCGCGGTGAAACTGAAGCTGGAAAACGGCGCGATCTATCCGCTGTCCGGCAAGCTCGAATTCTCCGAGGCCAATGTCAGCACCTCGACCGGCACGGTGACGTTGCGGGCGGTGTTTCCCAATCCGCAGCGTCTGCTGCTGCCCGGTATGTTTGCGCGCGCCGTCGTCGAAGAAGGCGTCGCGCCCGACAGCTTCCTGGTGCCGCAGCGTGCCGTCACTCGGAACACGAAGGGTGAGGCGGTCGCGATGTTCCTCGACAACGACGACAAGGTCGAAGAGCGCGTTCTGTCCGTGACCCGCAGCGTCGGCAACAACTGGCTGGTTGGCGCCGGCGTTCGCGAAGGCGATCGGGTGATCGTCGAAGGCACGCAGCATGTGCGCCCTGGGCAGAAGGCCGCCGCTGCCGAAGTTGTTGTCGACGACACGACCGGCGAAGTGCGCGGACGCCTGCCGCTGCAACGACGCGCCGCTCGTCCAAGGGCAGAGCCATGATCTCCGCATTCTTCATCCGAAGGCCGATCTTCGCCTGGGTGATCGCGATCGTGATCATGCTCGGCGGGCTGTTGGCGCTGACCACCCTGCCGGTGTCGCAATATCCGGAGATCGCGCCGCCGACGATCCAGATCAGCGCCAGCTATCCGGGCGCGGATGCGCGGACGGTCGAGAACTCGGTGACCAAGGTCATCGAGCAAGGCATGACCGGGCTGGACAACCTCGACTACATGACTGCGTCGTCGACCTCGAGCGGCCAGGCCGAGATCGCGCTCACCTTTACCAACAAGGCCAATCCGGACGTCGCGCAGATGCAGGTGCAGAACAAGCTGCAGCTCGTCACCGCGCTGCTGCCGTCGATCGTCCAGACCACGGGGCTCTCGGTCACCAAATCGACCAACGGCTTTCTGATGATCGTCGGCTTCGTCTCGACCAACGGTAAGATGAGCGAGACCGATCTCGCCGACTATGTGAAGAGCTCGCTCAACGACAGGCTCAAGCGGGTGGAAGGCGTCGGCAATACCCAGCTGTTCGGCGGCGGCTATGCGATGCGGATCTGGCTCGATCCGGAGAAGCTGCTGAAATACGCGTTGACGCCGGCCGACATCACCGCGGCAATCCAGGCGCAGAACACCCAGGTCTCGGCCGGTCAGCTCGGTGGCCTTCCGGCGCGCAAGGGCCAGCAGCTCAACGCGACCGTCACCGCGCAGAGCCGGCTGCAGACGCCGGCGCAATTCCGCAACATCGTCGTCAAGAGCGATACCAACGGGTCGATGGTTCGGATCAACGATGTCGCCACCGTCGAACTCGGCGCGGAGGACTACACGAGCGCGTCGACCTACAACGGCCTGCCGGCGACGGGGCTCGCCATCAATCTGGCGACTGGCGCCAATGCGATCAGGACGGCCGCTGCCGTCAAGGCAGTGGTCAACGAGATGGCCCCGACGTTGCCGCAAGGCGTCAAGGTCGTCTACCCTTACGATACCACGCCCTTTGTCGAGATCTCGATTCGCGACGTCACTCGCACGCTGGTCGAGGCGGTCGTCCTCGTCTTCGTGGTGATGTTGGTTTTCCTGCAGAATTTTCGCGCCACGCTGATTCCGACGCTGGCGGTGCCGGTCGTGCTGCTTGGCACCTTCGGCGTGCTGGCGTTGGCCGGCTATTCGATCAACACGCTGACCATGTTCGCCATGGTGCTGGCGATCGGCCTTCTGGTCGACGACGCAATCGTGGTGGTCGAGAACGTCGAACGCGTGATGCACGACGAGGGGCTGTCGCCGCGCGAGGCCACGGTCCGATCGATGAGGGAAATCACCGGCGCGCTGATCGGCATCACCACGGTGCTGTCGGCTGTGTTCGTGCCGATGGCGTTCTTCGGCGGCTCGGTCGGGGTGATCTACCGGCAGTTCTCGGTGACGATCGTCTCCGCGATGGTGCTGTCGGTGATCGTGGCGCTGGTGCTGACCCCGGCCTTGTGCGCGACGATTCTTCGGCCGCCGAGGGCGCACGACGAGAAGCGCGGCGTGTTCGGATGGTTCAACCGCGTGCTGGGCCGAGGCACGGATGCCTATCAGGCCGGGGCGCGGGGCATGCTGCGGCGTCCGCGGCAAGGGCTGGTCGCGTTCGTGCTCGTCATCGTGGCTGCCGGCGCATTGTTCATCCGCCTGCCGAGTTCGTTCCTGCCGGAAGAAGACCAGGGGTTGCTGATGGTGTCGGTGCAATTGCCGGTCGGCGCCACCACGGACCGCACCGAGCGCGTGCTCGACAAGGTCACCCGCCATTTTCTCGATCACGAGACCAAAGCGGTGGATGGCCTCATGACGGTGACGGGCTTTTCGTTTTCCGGGGCCGGCCAGAATGTCGGCATGGCCTTCGTGCGTCTGCGGGACTTCGCCGAACGCAAAGACACCGACCTCTCCGCCAATGCCGTGGCCGAACGCGCCATGGCGGTGTTCGCCGGCATTCGCGACGCGAAGGTGTTCGCGCTGGCGCCGCCGGCGATCGAAGGGCTCGGAACCAGCAACGGCTTCGATTTCTATCTCAAGGACATCAACGGCGCAGGGCACGACAAGCTGATGGCCGTGCGCGATCAGTTGCTCGGCGCCGCCGGTCAGAGCCGGCTTCTGGCCGGGACCCGACCCAATGGGCAGGATGATACGCCGCAGTTTTCGATCGACATCGATCAGGAGAAAGCGAGCGCGCTCGGCCTCAATCTTGCCGACGTCAACTCGACGCTGTCGATCGCGTGGGGCAGCAGCTACGTCAACGATTTCATCGACCGTGGCCGCGTCAAGCGGGTCTACCTGCAGTCGGCGGCGGATTTCCGGATGCAGCCGGAGGACCTGAATCGCTGGTACGTCCGCAACAGCTCCGGCGCGATGGTGCCGTTCTCCGCCTTCGCGTCCGGCCGCTGGACCTTCGGCTCGCCGCGGCTCGAGCGTTACAACGGCGCGGCCGCGGTTCAGATCCAGGGCGATGCCGCGCCGTCGGTCAGCTCCGGCGCCGCCATGGCGGAGATCGATCGCCTCGTTGCCGGCCTGCCCGCCGGCTTCGGCCACGAATGGACCGCGCTGTCGCGGCAGGAACAGCTCTCCGGCAATCAGGCGACCTCGCTATACGCGATCTCCATTCTTGTGGTGTTCCTGTGTCTGGCGGCGCTCTACGAGAGCTGGTCGATCCCGTTCGCCGTGATGCTCTCGGTGCCGGTCGGCGTGTTCGGCGCGCTGGCGGCCGCGCTGATGTTCGGTCAGACCAACGACGTGTACTTCAAGGTCGGCCTCCTGACCACGATCGGCCTTGCGGCCAAGAACGCCATCCTGATCATCGAATTCGCGATCGCGCGCCAGCAGGCGGGGCTGGGATTGCATCGCGCTACCTTGCTCGCCGCGCGGCAGCGGTTGCGGCCAATCCTGATGACTTCGTTTGCATTCATCCTCGGTGTCACGCCGCTCGTCGTGGCCAGCGGCGCAGGCTCGGCGGCGCAGAATTCGATCGGCATCGGCGTGATGGGCGGCATGCTGGCGGCGACACTGCTGGGCATTTTCTTCGCACCGCTGTTGTTCGTCGTGGTCCGGCGTGTGTTCAGAGGCGCGGCCGGCCCCGAGATCCCCGCCAGCCTGTCCCCGCCTGACGCGGTCGCCTTGTCGGGCCGGCGCGAGTCGTGAGGGAAGACATGATGGAAGCGCGAACCGGGATGATGCGGGCTCGGCGGTGGCTGATGCGCTGCGGGCGCGCCGGAGCGATGGTCGTGACGTTGGCGTCGACTGCTACTGCGCTGAGCGGCTGCGCGATCGAGATTCCGCTGGCCCCTGCGAAGACGTCACCGCCCGCGCAGCCGCCAGCCCCACCTGCGAAGCCTGCGCCCGCGCCGTCCTTTGCGATACTGATGATCCTCGTTGCGGCGTTGCTCGGCGGATGCGCGGTCGGACCCGACTATCGGACCCCGCTTCTCGCGACGCCGACGCATTGGAGCCGGACTGGGGGCGTGACGACTGCGCCGCCCAAGCTGACGCGTTGGTGGGCTCGGCTTCACGATCCGTTGCTGGATCAGCTCGTGACCGAGGCGGTGGATGGCAATCTGGATGTCGCGACGGCGAGCGCGCGCGTGCGCGAGGCGCGAGCGAGCTATCGGCAGGCGGTGGGCGCGTTGCTTCCGACGATCGCTAACAGCGACTCGGCACGGCTGGCGAAGGGGACGAACTCCTTGTCGGCGGTACCCGGTGGGACAAATATCGGCAGTCCGTCATCACCGGTCGGACAGAACGGTACGTCTGGTCTGTATCAGGCGGGCTTCGATGCAAGCTGGGAGCTCGATCTGTTCGGCGCCAACCGCCGGGCCGTGGAGGCGGCGGCATATGGCATCGATGCCTCGGGTGAGAATCTGCGCGCAGCGCTGCTGACGCTGGTCGGCGACGTCGCATCGAACTACGTCCAAGCACGCGGTTATCAGGCGCGCATCGCGCTCGCCCGTCGCACGGCGCTGTCGCAGGACGAAACCACCAAGATCACCCGCAATCGCTTGGCGGCGGGCACGGCCTCCGCGGCGGACCTCGCCAATGCGACCGGGCAGGCGGCGACGACGCGCGCCTTCGTTCCGACGCTCGAGACGGCGTATGCTGAAACCGTGCATCGGCTGTCGGTGCTGACAGGACGGCCGCCGGCCGCGCTGGCGGACCGCATGGCGAGGCCGAGGCCGATCCCGGCGCCGAAGCTGCCGGTGCCGGCCGGTGTTCCTGCCGATGTCTTGCTCATGCGTCCCGATGTGCGGCTGGCAGAGCGCCGCTACGCGCAGTCCACGGCGCGGATCGGGCAGGCCGAAGCGGCGTTGTATCCGAGCGTCAGCTTGACGGGGAACATTGCAACCTCCGGCACCAAGCTCGGCGATCTCGGCAAGAACTCGTCGATCAGTTGGTCGCTCGGTCCGACGCTCACGGTCCCGATCTTCAACGGCGGAAAATTGCGGGCGGCGGTGGATATCGCGCAGGCGCAGCGTGACCAGCAGTTTCTGGCCTATCAGGCGTCTGTGCTCGCCGCATTGAAGGACGTCGAAGACGCCCTGGTGTCGCTCGGTCACGAGCGTTCGCGAAGCCGCCTTCTGGCGACATCGACCACGGCCTACCGGCAGGCAGCGAGCCTGTCGCAGTCCCTGTATCGTTCCGGATCGTCGAGCTTTCTCGACGTCCTGACCGCCGAACGATCGCTCTACAGCGCCGAAGATTCGTTGCTGCAGAGCCGGGTCAAGATTGTTGCGGACTACATCGCACTGAACAAGGCGCTCGGAGGGGGATGGGGCGGCGACGTCGATACGCTGACGCCGGAGGTAATCGATGTCGACACCGGGCCGCATCCGGCCGATGCGATCACGCATCGGCGTGCGGCTTTATGAGCGAGACGATTGGGAAACACAGGTCGACAATGCAAGAGACGAAGCAATGAGATTGGATGAGGCAAAACGCGTCATCCTGGTCCCGGAGCAGGAAGCGGATCTGACGGATCCTCGGCTCGGCCTGCAGGACGATGATCGACTTCGCTTGCGTATCGCGTTAGCCGATTCAAGCCAGTGAATCTCGCGACTGCCGACGCGCTTCGTCGCGATTCGGGCGCGGCCTCGTCCCGGCCGGCCGTGATCCGCTATTGCTGGTTGCAACGCGCTATTCGCCGCGGCGCTGCGGCGCTGGTGCATCCGCGGCTCGGCACTCCGTTGCTGTTGGGCGTTGTCCTCAGCAACGCGCTGCTGTGGGTCGCTGTGCTGACCATCCTGAAATTCGCTCAGGTGCTGCATTCCGACAGCACGGAAGCGTTCGCGTGGGGCCAGACCCTGGCCTGGGGCTCGGGTAAGCACCCGCCGATGGCCGGGTGGGTGGCGCGGGCGTGGTTCAGCGTGTTTCCGACCAGCGATTGGGCTTTCTACGCGCTGGCGATGGCTGTCACCGGCGCCACCGTCTTGCTGATCAGGTTGCTGGCCGGGAAGGTGGTCGATCGCCGGCGCGCCGTGCTCGCCACGCTGCTGGCGATGATCTACCCGATCCTGAATTTCAAGGGCTACAAGTTCAATCCCGACTTGTTGCAACTGCCGTTCGTGGTGCTGATCGTTTGGGCCTATATCGTCGCAGCCGAACGGCGGACCGCGCTGTGGGGCGTGGTAATCGGGCTCGCCGGCGCCGCCGCGGTGATGACGAAATACTGGGGCGCGTGGGCGCTGGTGGCGATAGCGGTTGCAGCGGTGACGCGACCGGACCGTAACCGGTTGTTTCGCTCGCCGGTGCCCTATGTGGCGGTCGCGGTTTTCATGCTGGCGATTGCTCTGCATCTCGACTGGCTTTATGCGGTCGGCTTCACGCCGTTCCGCTATGCCTCGCAATATCTCGTGTTCGATCGCGGGACGGCGGCACGGTATGCCATCGACTCCACGCTGCACGCCTTCGCTCTGCTGCTGCCGGCGCTGGTGGCCGGCGCCGTCTCCGTGTCGCTGCCGCGGCTTCGGCGTGTGGCGGCGCCCCCGGCCGACGCGCTGGATCGCGCCTGCCAGATCTGGATCATCGTCGCCGTGTTGACGATCGGGCCGCTCATCGCCGCCATTGCGACGCCGGTCTTGATGAAGAGCGATTGGACCGTCCCGCTGTTCTCGCTGGTCCCGCTCGCCGTTCTGACGTTGCCGAGGCTTGCGGTGCCGCTGCGCGCTTTGGCCAGGGCGGCGGTGATCCTGCTGATGCTCGGGGTGGGAGCGTTGATGGCGGCGCCGGGGCTCGCGACGGTGAAGGTGCTGTTCGAACCGAACCGTGCGCTGTCGCCGCGGCTGGATCGTTTGGCGGCGCTAGCAACAGACCTGTGGCGTGAGCGCGCCGGCACGCCACTCAAGTTCGTAGTCGGCGACAGCGAGGAGATCACGACCGTATCGTTCTACAGCCCCGACCATCCGCGCATGTTCTTGGTCGGCGCGCCCGAACTGACGCCGTGGACTTCGGCTGAAACGCTCGGTCGCAGCGGCTTCGTCGGGATATGTCCGGCCGCAGCACCGGCCTGCGTCGACCGGGTCCTCGCACTGCGACCACGGGCCGAGCAGATCGCCGTGACCACCGAACGGAGTGCGCTCGGGCAGACCCTGCCGCCAGACCGCTGGGTCATGTTGCTCGCGCTACCGGAAGCCGATGCTGAGGTCACTCGCTAAGGCCCCGCCAATATGGAGAAGCGGGGGGAACAGCTCGCCTCCGGCTTTCGATGACGCATGGGCGGGCGGCTCTATGACTGAGACGATTGGAAAACAGGTCGACAATGCAGGAGACGAAGCAATGAAATTGAACGAGGCAAATCGTGTCATCCTGGTTCCGGCGCAGGACGCCGACCTGGCGGCTTTCCGTCAGAATCTGCAGGATGCGTTCGCTGCCGGATTTACGGCGGCATTCGGAACGGTCCCCGAAGGCCCGATCCCTTCAGACGCAGAGCTCGGTGATTTCTTCCATGCGCCGGGGGCGGTCACGTATCACCTGCTGCTTGATGGGGTGCGTGTCGGCGGAGTCGTGCTGACCATCGACACCGTCTCGCACCGCAATTCTCTCGATCTTTTCTTCGTATCTACCGAGCATCACAGTCGAGGCATCGGCTCCAGAGCGTGGCGTGCGATCGAAGAGATGTATCCCGAGACAGTGGCCTGGGAAACGCACACCCCGTATTTCGAGAAGCGCAACATCCATTTCTACGTCAACAAATGCGGCTTCAAGATCGTCGAATTCTACAACGTTCATCATCCGGATCCGCATCCCGAGACCCGAGAGGGAATCCCGGGCGGGGAATCGTTCCGGTTCGAGAAGGTGTTTGCGGATCGATCGACGCATTCAGGCGAACGATGACCGGCAGGCCTACGGATAGAATTCAAACACCAGTTGGTTAGCGAACGGGGGTAGGGAGGAAATCAGTCCCTCTCCGCAATATACGCCGTGTCCGTTCGCAGCAGACTGCCGCGGCTATAACTGAGGCCCGCGTCCCCCTCGATCCATCATTTCAATCGTTCAGCGAGAAGCGCACGACGAAATGGCCGCGAAACAGCCCGTCCGGCGGCGGGGGTGGTTGGGCGGTTTTCATCATCGAATCGATTGCGCGGTCGAGCGCTTCGTTGCCGGTCGAGCGGGTGATTTTGTAGCTGATTACTTTGCCGGACGCCCCGATAGCGAACGACAGTGAAGCCGTCCCCTGCTGGCGGGTCTGGCGCGCGGATGCCGGATACACTTTGCGGCGATTGAATTCGGCGACCACCAGCGCTGCGTAGCTCGCCCGGGACGTGGCGGTCGATGTCTGCTGTCCTGTGTCCGCACCCATGCGTGTCCGGACGCGTGATATCTCGGAATCGCCGGTGTCGTCGGAGGTCGCGGCTGCGGGGCGCGAGGCGGGGCGAGCCGGTGCGGCGATGTGCTTGTGGTCTCTCTTGTCGTGACGCTTAACCGGTCGCGATGGCTGCGGCCGGTTCGGCTTCGCCGAGGTCTCGACCCGGATGGGGGATTGCGGCGTCTCGACAACTTCCGGGGAAGGTGCGGGGGAGGGCGGCTGATCGTTGGCGTGCGCTGGTTCGTTGGCCGCTGGAGAGCTTTCGGGCGGTTCGGGCTGCGAACGCTGCGCCGGTGCCGCGACGGCTTCGGGGATATCGATCGCCGCTTCGCCGACCGCGATGATTGTCACTTCCATCGGCGTCTCGGTCGCCAGCGCCGACGGCGTCGCCGCCCAATGCAGGAATATCATCGCGTGAAAGGCGGCGACCGCGCCGAGCAGCACGAGCCGTCCGCCGGGTGTCAGCGCCGGAGTCGGCTCCGTCATCTCGGATCGCGCGGTTTGTCGTCCTGGCGCGGCGCGCGGCCGCCAGGGGCGCGCTCGGTCAGGATCGCCACGCGGGACAGGCCGTGGGCGCCGAGTTGGTCGAGCACCGCCACCACCGCTCCGTGCCGACATTCGCGATCGGCGCGGATATGGACGGCGCGCGTTCGGTCGCCGGCGGTCAGCGTCAGGATGGCATCGCCGACCCCGTCCACCGCGACGCTGGTGTCGCCGAGCTGGACGTTGCCGTCGCGATCGAGCGTGACGACGATCGGCTCGGATCGCTCGAGCGGAGGTGCAGTTGCGGCTTTCGGCAGATCGACCGGCAGGCCGGCGGTCAGCATCGGCGCGGTCACCATGAAGACGATGAGGAGCACGAGCATCACGTCGACCAGCGGCGTGACGTTGATGTCCGCCTGCGGACGCAGCTCGCTGCCCCGAGAACGCATCGCTTCGAGAACGCCCATGAGGCGGCGCTCCTACCGGGATCTCGCGGAGGGTCGCTCGAGCTCCGCTCCGGTCAGGCGCTCGGCCTCTGCCTGCACGAAATCGTCGAGCGCGATCGCGGTCCTGTTGAACAGTGCGCCGATGCGGTTGTACCCGATCGACGCCGGAATCGCGGCCGCAAGTCCCCACGCGGTCGCCGCGAGCGCCTCGGCGATACCGGGAGCGACCACAGCCAGGCTGGTGTCCCGCGCTTCGGCAATGCCGGCGAAGCTCGTCATGATTCCCCACACCGTCCCGAACAGGCCGACGAACGGCGCGACCGAGGACACGATCGCCAGATTGGGCAGCCCGCCTTCGGCCTTCAGGACCAGGTCGCGTGCAGCTCGGGTCATTGCGTCGACGATTTTTGCCCGGCGGTCGGCTTCGCTTGCGCCTCGCGGTGACGCCTCGCGTGCCGCCGCACCTGCGGCCGAGACAGCGGCGAGGATGGTGGCGTCGTCGCCGTCGCGGCTGCGGCGGAGCGCAGCCGACAGCCGCATGAACGCCACCACCGCTTCCACGATCCAGACCCAGGTCAGGATCGATGCCGCGAGCAACAGGACCAGCACGGTTTTGACGACCGGCCCGGCCTGGGCGAACACCGCGGTGGGTGTCAGCGAAACGTCGTGCATCGAATTCTCCGTTGCAGGCCCCGCCGGAGCAGGGCCTGCTTGCGTTCACACGGTCAGAAGGTGCCCTTGAAGCCGACGTAGAACGTGCGGCCGGGCTCCGGATAACCCCAGGCGAGCTGGTAATCCCTGTCGAAGATGTTCTTCACGCCGCCCGACACGGTGAAGTTCTCGCGCACCTTGTAATCAGCCGCGAAGTTGGCCAGCACATAGGCGCCGGTCTTGACGTAGCTGGAGACCGATTTGTTGCTGATCACCTCCGTCTTCTGCGACCAGCGTTCGTCCGCATAGGTCACGTTCGGCGTCAGAGTCAGTCCTTCGACCGGGCTGTAGCTCGCATAGAGCATGCCCTTCACGGTCGGAATGCCGGTCTGCTGGATCGACGGGTCGATCGGATTGGTGAGTGTGTTGTGAATGTAGGAGATGTTGCCGCCCGCAATCAGCGTTGGGGTGAAGGCGTAATCGACGGCGACATCGACGCCGTAGCGGTAGCCGTCGCCGACGTTCTGGTATTGCGTGATCGCCGAGACCTTGCCGGATATCGGGTCGGTGTAGCTCCGGCCGGTGGCGACCGACTGCATCATGTTCTCGACCGTGGCGTAATAGCCGAGGATCGAAATCTGGCTCTTCGGCGCGAAGGCGTTGGTCCAGCCGATTTGGTAGTTGATGGCGCGCTCCGGCGCCAGGCCGGGATTCGACGCGCCGGTGCCGAACCGTGAGCTGAACCGTTCGAACAGCGTCGGGAAGCGGGTGCGGTCGGAGATGTTCGCAAATACCTTGGCGGTCTCCGAATAGCGCCAGACCGCCGCGGTCTGCCAGTTCAGCGCCGAGGAATCGCTCAGCGGGTAATTGATCCAGTACGGCTCGTAGTAAACCGACTTGCTGACTTGCCCGAGCACATACTCTTCGGCCTTACTGATGTGGCGCCAGTCGTAACTGATGCCCTGCACCCAGTCGATCTGGGGGCCGAAATGGACGGTGTTCTCGGTCGCGACCGAATAGGTGTCTTCGGTCGACGTCTGGGCCGGTTCGTCGAAGCAATTGAAGTTGGCCGTCTTGGTGGTAGCGCAGGTCTTGCTTTTCGGCGTCGTCGTGCCGTTCAGGCCGTAGCTGTCGGTGTAGAGTTCGTTCCACTCGGAGTGATTGTCGCGCCGCACATGGGTGGCGAATTTCAGCGTGTCGAGTTGGCCGAAATCCTTGCCGACCTCGATCGTGTTGCCGATCGCCCAGTCCTGATAGATCGAGCGTGACGCGCTGCTCGAATAGCGCAGCGTCTGCGCGGCGTCGTCCCACATGTCGATCGCGTTGTCGAACGTCTCCCAGAAGGTCCGCGTCTTGACGTAGGCGTCGTCGCCGATCGCCGTTTTGGTCGCCGCGGACAGGATCTGCACGTTCCAATACGGCCACGACCAGTATTTCTGCGACGACGTCGGCTCGACGTTGTAGGGCGCGCCCTTCCGGCCGTTCTGGCGGATGAAGTTGATCGAGTATTCGTCCTCCGGATTCGGTGTCCATCCGGCTTTCAGGTTGACGCTCCAATCGTTCGACGACGAAAAGTCGCGCCGCCCGCCGTCTTCGTTCACGGTCGGCGTGAAGCTCGACGGCAGCTCCCAGCCATCGATCTTCTGCCAGCTCGCGCTCGCCTGGAAGTAATAGTCGTTCTGCCGGCCGCCGACCCGGCCGTAATTGCGGAAGCCGTCGAACCGGCCGCCGTTGCCGAACTCGGCTTGGGAACGCCATTCGCCTTCGATCGGCCGCACCGGCTTCTTCGTCACCAGGTTGATGGCGCCGCCGAGGCCGCCCGGACCGTCGAGCACCGAGACGTAGCCCTTGGCGATCTGAATCTCGGAGATGTCGTCGGTGAGGAAGCGCGAGAAATCGATCCGGTTGTCGGCGGGAAGATAAATGCGCACGCCGTCGATCGACAGCGGCACCTGCAGCCGGTCGAAGCCGTGAATATAGATGTTGGTCTCGTTGCGCTGGCTGCCGGTGGTGCCTGCGGCCACGCCCGGAACGAGGTCGATCGCCCGGTCGAGCGTGTGTTTGTCGAAACGCTCGGTCTGCTGGTTGGAGACCGTGCTGCCGCCGAAGTTATTGAACTCCGACGAGTTGGCACCGGCCGCGGTCACATGAATCGTCCCCAATTCATAGACGCCTTCGTTGCCCGCTCGTGCAGCGTCGACTGACGTCATCGTCGCCGCGCTCGCGAGCAGGATGCTCAGCTGGCTCACTCGTTTCATTCTTGCCCCCTGTGAACGACGCCCCTTTGCGTCGGAAAACGAGAAGCGCCGCGGTCCTTGGCCGGCCGCCGGCGATAATGGTGTCGTGAGGTCGGTGCTCCGGCCGATCCGATCGAGCGTCGCGCGATCGAGACGCGACGATTCCGCGGTCAACGCGTCATCGTGCTGGGTTGTCGGGGCGGAGAGACCGATCTGGAGCGTCGCCGGATCCCCGCATGCCGAGCGACAGGTCGCTCCCGTGGCCGGCAGAAATTCTGGGAAAGCCATCACGACGTCACAATCATATAATCCATTTACATATAATATCTGCGCTGGCCGCTTTGCGAACCGCAATGGGCAAAATCGGTCAGTTCGCGCGCAAGTGCCTGGACGTTAAGCAATTCGGTAATTGGGTGTGCAGAAACGGCCAGAAGCGGGTATTTTTGGTGCCATACGTTGCATTTCCGCAACTATGTCGGGAGCGATCGCGTGATCGCGAGCTGGCGTCGCTAGCGAAGGCTGGGCGTGCGAACGTCGGCCGTCCCCGCTAGTCGAAGGTCGAGCTTGTTTCTTTTATGTACATATAACTGATTATGCCCTTACCTTCGTCGAGACCTCTCGATGGGCAGCAAAGGGCATGTGAGCCGAGACATGGGCGCGACCGACGACATCCGAGCTGGCGAACTCGCCTCAGATTGGTCGGGAAGCCCCGACGCCGGCGTGGTCTTCATCGGCCGCATTCACACGCCGTGGAACAGGCTGGAGGAGTGCCCCCGCCACGGCCGTGCCGATGGTCCGGTTTGTCGAATCGAGGTGTTCGAGACCTGGCTGCCGGCTCTCGCCGGCATCGACGACGGCACATTGCTCGAAGTCTTCTATTGGCTGCATCGGTCGCGGCGCGATCTGCTGCTGCAATGTCCGCGCAACGACGGTGACGCGCGCGGCACGTTTTCGATCCGCTCGCCGCTGCGGCCGAATCCGATCGGCACCTCGATCGCCCGTGTCGACCGCCGCGACGGTGCCAACCTGTTCGTGCGCGGACTCGATTGTCTGGACGGCACGCCGCTGGTCGATCTGAAGCCGGACCGCGCCGAATTCATGCCGCTGGCGCCGGCGAAGCCGGGCGACTTCCAGGTCGGCGAGCCGCGGCGATGATCGGACCTGCCCGGCGTCTGGTGGTCCTGCTTGCGCTGACGATGTTGATCTTTGCCGCATGCGCGCCTGACGCGCACGCGCGCACCGTGACGGACTCCGTGGGCCGCCGCGTCGAGGTTCCCGACACCATTACACGCGTGTTCGCGGCGGGTCCGCCAGCCGGGATCTTTCTCTATGTGGTCGCACCCGAAAAGATGATCGGCTGGGGCCGCGCGCCACGCGACATCGACAAGCCGTTCCTGCTGCCGATGGTCCGCGATCTTCCCGAACTCGGACGGCTGACCGGGCGCGGCGATACCATCAGCGCCGAGCGATTGATGGCCGCGAAGCCGGATCTCATCATCGATCTCGGATCGGTCAACGAGACCTATCGCTCGATTGCCGACCGCATTCAGGCACAGACCGGGATTCCCTACGTCCTGATCGACGGTCGCTTCGAAAACACGCCCGCCGCGATCCGGCTGCTCGCGCAGATCCTCGGGGTGAGCGCGCGCGGTGAGGAGTTAGCCAAAGCCAGCGAGGCGATCTTCGTCGAAGTCGACCGTGTGGTTGCGACCGTGCCCGCAGCGTCGCGTCCGCGCATTTATCTCGCGCGCGGCAATGACGGCTTCGAGACGGGCTCGCGTGGCTCGATCAATACCGAGATCATCGAGCGGGTCGGCGCCGTCAATGTCGTCGAAGGCATCCGCGAGGCTGGCGGGCTCGCGCGCGTGTCGCCCGAGCATGTGATCGGCTGGGCACCGGATACGATCATCACCATCGATCCAGCTGTGCGGGATCTGATCATGAGCCGTCCCGAGTGGCAGCCGGTCCCGGCGGTTCGGAACAAGCGGGTGTTTCTGCTGCCGAACCAGCCGTTCGGCACGATCGACCTGCCGCCTTCGCTCAACCGGCTGATCGGTCTGCCGCTGCTGCTGCACGCGCTCTATCCGGCGCAGGCAACGTCCGATCTGAAGACCGAACTGCGCGACTTCTATCGTCTGTTCTATCAGGTCGATGTGCAGGACGCCGATCTCGACAGGCTCCTCGAAGGGCTTCGTCGCTGAGGTGCCGATCCTGCGCGTCACGCCGGTCGTCGCCGGCCTTGCCATCCTGTTGCTGGTCGTCGCGGTGATCGCCGCCGGGATCGGGCCGTATCGCATTGCGCCGGGCGACGTCGTTGCGGCGGTCGTGGCGTGGATCGGGGGTGGCCACATCGACCAGCACATTGCGGCGGTGCTGTTTCAGGTGCGGCTGCCGCGCATTGCCGCGGCGATCTGCGTCGGTGCAGCGTTGTCGGCCGCCGGCGCGGCTTATCAAAGTCTGTTTCGTAATCCGCTGGTGTCTCCGGACATCCTCGGCGTTTCGCAGGGCGCGGGCTTCGGCGCCGTCATCGGCATTCTGTTCGGGCTGCCGGTGGTGATGATCGAAGCGCTCGGCTTCGTGAGCGGATCGCTGACGGTGATCCTGGTCGTGACGCTGGCGTGGTCGCTGCGCCAGCGCGGCGATATCCTGATGCTGGTGCTGTCCGGCATTGTCGTCGGCGCGCTCGCGGCCGCGGCGATTTCGCTGGTGAAGATCGTCGCCGACCCTTACGCGCAACTGCCGATGATCACCTATTGGCTGCTCGGCAGCCTGGCGAGCATCCGGCCCGACGACATCGCAGTCGTCGCGCCGACGGTCGCGGTCGGCATGATTCCGCTGTTCCTGCTGCGCTGGCGCATCAGCGTGCTGTCCTGCGGCGACGACGATGCGCGTGCGCTCGGCGTCGATGTCCGCCGCACCCGGCAGATCGTCATCGTCGCGGCGACGTTGATCACCGCGAGCGTCGTCGCGATCTCCGGCATCATCGGCTGGGTCGGCCTGATGGTGCCGCATCTCGCCCGGCTCCTGGTCGGGCCGCGCTTCGACCGGTTGCTGCCGGTATCGATTCTGATCGGCGCGGCCTTCATGGTCGTGGTCGACACCATCGCCCGCACCGCCGCAACGATCGAGATTCCGATCGGCGTGCTGACCGCCCTGGTGGGCGGCGGTCTGTTCGTCTGGTTGATGACGCGGCGGGGATCTCGTTCGCTGTGGAGGCGCGAGTGACCAAACGCCTCGTGCTCGACGGCGTCGCGATCGGCTATGACGGCGAGCCGCTCGCCGAAGGAATCGACCTTGCTCTGTCGGGCAGCAGCATCACTTGCCTGATGGGACCGAACGGTGTCGGCAAGACCACACTGTTCAAGACCGTGCTGGGGATTCTGCCACCGCTGCGCGGCAGGATCGTCATCGGCGGTCATGATATCTCGACGCTCCGCCCGGAGCAGATCGCGCGCCGCATCGCGCATGTTCCGCAAGCCTACCAGGGCGATCCCACCCATACCGTGCTCGATATCGTGGTGATGGGCCGAACCGCGCGGCTCGGTCTGTTCGCGTCGCCCGGCCGCGACGATTATGCTGCGGCCTGGCGCGCCCTGGAGGCGCTTGGTATCGCTGACATCGCCGACCGATCCGCCGACCGCATCTCCGGCGGTCAACGGCAATTGATGCTGATCGCACGCGCCCTGACGCAGGATACCGAACTGATCATCATGGACGAGCCCACTGCCAGTCTGGATCTCGGCAACCGCTTCGGCTTGCTCGACCAGATCCGGGCGCTGTCGGCGCGCGGCCTGTCGCTGCTGGTGTCGACCCACGAACCCGAGCACGCGTTTGCGATCGCCGATCGTGTTATGATTCTCGGCCACGAGCAGCGCGTCGAGGTCGGGCCGGTCGACGAGATTCTGACGGCGGAACGGCTGCGCAAGCTGTATGGCCTCGACCTCGCGATTGAGACGACCGCGATGGGACGGCGCGTCGTCACGCGATGCGATCAGCCGCCGCCCCGGTAACTCAGCTCAAGGAGACCCGACCAATGGCCCCGCTTCCTCTCGCCGTGATGGTCTACCAGGCCGGCGATTCGCTCGAGCAGATTTTGGCCGCCGCACGCGATCGCCTTGTCGAGTTGCCGGACGTTCGTATCGCCGGGCTGGTGCCGCGGCTCGGACCGCGCCACTCCAACGGCCGCGCCTCGCTTTGGCTCGACGATATCGCTCGCGGCGATTCAGTCGCGTTGTCTTTGGATCTCGGGCCAGGTTCGACCTCGTGCATCCTGAGCGCCGATGGCCTAGCGGCCGCGCGGGTGCGCCTGGCCGAAGCGATCGCCACCCGGCCCGACCTGGTGTTCTTTGGCCGATTTGCCAAGGAGGAGATCGCCGGTCGCGGCATCCGCGAAGATATTGGGCTGGCGCTCGCGCAAGACGTTCCGGCGCTGGTCGCTGTGGAGCGCAGCATGCTGCCGGGCTGGATCGCGTTCGCGGCCGAAGACTGGACGATGCTACCTGCCACTGCCGACGCTGTCGTTGGCTGGTTCATCGCACTCGCCGCACAGCGCCAGTCCGCCGCGGCCTGATTGCGGTGCCGATGATGCGATCGGCATGACTGGCTTTGCCTCTGTCCCCGTGCGCTTTCGTATCGAGACTGGATCGCCTAGGTTAGCCGGCGGCTAGCGACCCGTGGCACGAGCGATGACAGACAACAAGATCGACGCATATCTGGTGTTGCGGAGCGGCGGGCGTCTTCTGGCCGGCCGCGACCGCATCCACCTGCTCGAGGCCGTCGCCGAACACGGCAGCATCAGCAAGGCCGCCAAAGCGATGGGCCTGAGCTACAAAACCGCCTGGGAAGCTGTCGACGCCATCAACAATCTGCTGCCGACGCCCGCGTTCCTGACGCGGACGAGCGGCCGCGTCGGCGGCGCTGCGGACATCACTCCGGAGGGGCGGCGGCTGATCACCGTCTTCCATCGGCTCGAAGAGCATCTGACGAAGATTTCGACGCTGATCGCGGAAGAAGGACTGGAGGAAATCGGCGACGCGCTGCTGTGGGCGAGCGGCTTCAAGGTCTCGGCGCGCAACAAGTTCATCGTCGAAGTGGTCAACGTCCGGCGCTGGCCGGTCGACGTCGAGGTCGAGCTCAAAGTGTCCGACGACCACACCATCCATGCGACGATCACCAACGCCGCCGCCGAACAGCTCGATCTCGCCCCCGGCCGCAAGGCGCTCGCGCTGATCAAGGCGCCGTTCGTGCGCCTCGTCACCCTTGACGAAGCGTCGAGGCTGCGCCGCAATGTGTTTCGAGGCGTCGTCAAGCGCAGGGTCGACGCCGAGGTGCACTCGGAAGTGAATCTCGACATCGGGGGCGGCAAGACCATCGTTGCGGTGGTCCCGCGCCAAGATGCCGAAGATCTCGGAATCGTGGAGAACGGCGAGGCGGCCGTCACCTTCGAAGCCGATCACGTCATCATCGCGGTCCACTGAGCGCGCGCAAGGCAGCGCCCACCCGCTTTCCGCATCTGCCCCCAGCGCGGCGTCAGGCTGGTTGCGAGAACACCGTCACGGCCGGAACGGGGCCGGTGTATCGCTCGACCTGCGCCACGCCGGTCTGGCCGCAGTTGCCTTGTGCCAGTCGCGAAGTCGCGATCCCTGTCGTCAGAGTGTTGACGTCGCCATATCGGCACAGGCTGCCAATCTCGCGCGGATCGACCGGGTCGAACCAGCCGCCCTCATTGATACGGATGACACCGGGACGAATGTCCTCCGTGATCTTCAGGCCTGCCAGAATCTGGCCGCGGTCGTTGAAGACTCGGACGACGTCGCCGTCGGACAGCCCGCGCGTCGCCGCGTCCTGCGGATTCATCCAGCACGGTTCACGCCCGGCCACCGCATAGCTGCGCCGGTTCGAGGTGCCGCAGAGTTGGGAATGCAGGCGCATCTGAGGATGGTTCGACGCAATGTGCAGCGGGTATTGCGTTGTCGGACCATCGAGCCGTTCGATCGGCTCCATCCAGGTCGCATGCGGCGGACAATCGTCGTAGCCGTATTTCTCGATGGCGGCTGAGTACAGCTCGAACTTGCCCGAAGCGGTGCCGAGCGCATTCAGAAGAGGATCAGCCCGGAAATCCGCGTGACGCACGAAATTCGCCTGCTCGGTGCTGAGCGGGAATTCTAGCGGCTTGTTGCTGTCCCAGAACACGTCGAACACCGGCAGTTCCATGCCCTTGGCGCGCGCTTCGACCTTGGCGGCCTCGTAGATGCCGCGGATCCAGTCCATCTCGCTGAGGCCTTTGGTGAACTCGAAGCCTTTGCCGAGCTTGGCGGCGATCGCGGCGAAGATGTCGAAATCGTTGCGCGATTCGAACATCGGCTCGACGATCTTCTTCATCGGCACGATGTGGCTCAATGCGTAGTCGCCGACCTGCTCGATGTCGTTGCGCTCGTAGCTCGTCGTCGCGGGAAGCACGATATCGGCGTGGCGGGCCGAGGCCGTCCATTGGAAGTCGTGGACGATGAAGGTGTCGAGCTGCCGCCAAGCGCGCAGCATCTCGTTGCGATCCTGATGATGCGAAAACGGATTACCACCGGCCCAATAGGCCAGCTTGATCAGCGGCAGTTTGATGTCGTGTCCGTTGAACTGCATCGTCTTGCCGGGATTGAGCAAGGTCTCGACCAGCCTGGACACCGGAATGGAAACCGCGCCGCTCTGGGCGAGCCATGCCGCTCCTTCGGCTTTCTGCCCCGAAGCATCGTCGATCGCCTTGAGAATCGGCGTCGTGTGCGTCGGAGCTCCGCCGGATGCGTAGTGATAGCTCAGACCGTAGCCGCCTCCCGGCAGGCCGATCTGTCCGAGCATCGCCGCCAGCGTGATCAGCATCCAGTGAATCTGCTCACCGTGATGCTGACGCTGTGTCGAGTAGCCCAGCGCCAGCATTGTTCTGTTCGCTGCGAAACGGCGTGCGAGATCCTGGATCTGGGCCGCGGGCAGCCCGCAGATCTGGGAAGCCCACTCGGCGGTCTTCGGCGTGTTGTCGGTCGTGCCGAGCAGGTAGGGCAGGAACTTGTCGAATCCGGTCGCGTAGCGCGCCAAGAAATCCGCGTCATGGAGCTTTTCGACATAAAGCGTATGAGCGATCCCGAGCATCAGCGCCACATCGGTCTGCGGCCGGGGAGAGATCCATTCGCCGTTCAGTTCCTTGCAGGTCTCGGTTCGGACAGGGTCGATACAAATGACCTTCGTGCCGGCAGCCTTCAGGGCCTGCACGCCCGGGAAAGCGCCGTGATCGGCGACCTGCCAGGAAATCTGCGAGTTGTTGAGCGGGTTGCAGCCCCAGAACACCATCAGCTTGCAGTTTTCGGCGAGGTTCTTCCAGGTCGTGCACTGTTCGTAGACTTCGATCGAGCCGGAGACGTAGGGCAGAATGACCTGAGCCGCGCCGGTCGAGTAGTCACCGGCACTGTTGGTGAAGCTGCCGGTCAGGTTCAGCATGCGTCGCAACAGCGTCTGGCAATTGTGGATCTTGCCTGGGCTCTTCCAGCCGTAGGAGCCGGCGAAGACGGCCTGCTGTCCATACTTCTGGCGCACCCGGGTGATTTCGCCAGCGACGAGTTCGATCGCCTTGTCCCAGCTCACGCGCACGAAATCGCCGCTGCCGCGCCCATCCGGATCGGCGCCGGGACCATCCTTGAGCCAGGCGCGCCGCACCATCGGATAGCGGATGCGGGATTCCGAATAGATCGAATCCATCACGCCGGGAAGCTGCGGCGAGGGTGCCGGATCGCCTTCCCAGGGCACGAACGCCGTGGCCCGTCCGTCCTCGACCTTGCCGTAGAAGACGCCCCAATGGCAGCCGGACAAGATCTGCCGGGTCTGGCCTTGCGCTTCGGCACCGTGACCGAACAGACCGAGGCCGGAAAGGCCGAGGGCCGCGGCTGCAGACCCCTTGAGAAAGTCCCGCTTGGATAAAGACAGGCTGTGTGCAGCCTTTGACGGCGTATTAATGCTCATAACCTGCCCTTTCATAGTCCCTGGCATTGTCCTGCTCGCGGCCTGTCTCGCCGCAGAGGCGTTTGCCTATGCGGTCGAGCAGCGGGACCAGGAAGCGCGCCAGATCTCCGTAGTAGTTAGTCCCATCGGCTTGGATGAGCGCTTCGCTGAAGCGAGGCACCCAACCGCGCATATCGCTCGCCAGCGCCGAAACGACATCCTCGCGCTCCTGCCGCAGTGCTTCGGCGAGCACGGCAAGGCAGATGCCGAGGTGGTCGGGCATTTCCTTGCACGCGCTGTCGAGATGGATATCGAGATCGCGCATCAGGCGTTTCATTCGAGTCACGGCGGGGCCACCCAGTCGATCGGTCCCGTCCCAAACGCTGGCGTAGGGGAGAACGCAACGCTGGCGAAACATGCCTTCGAACAGCGCCACATGCCGGCGCTGCAGCGTTTCGGCGACGCTCTCGCTCGAATCTGCGTTCATCATCTGGCAGATCGTGTCGGCAGCCTGCTGCTGATTCAGCGACGCTCCAATCTCGCGCAGCGCAATCTGGCCCCGAAGGCTGCGGATGGATCGAACCTGCTCGGCATCCGGCGGAGCGAGAAATTGCTTCGCCAGCCACTCGCACGTCAGAACCATGTCCGAGCCGCCGGGATCGAAAGAGCTCACCCCGCCGCTCAATGCTTGGTCCCTCCGCTCGCCTCGTTCAGATCCTTGGAATGGTTCTGGAGATAGGCCAGGATCAGCCGGTACTGGTCGTCACTGAACGACGTGAAGCGCTTCATCGCCTTCAGCGTGCCGATCCATTGGTTCGCCGTGAAATGCGTCTTCTGCGGCAGGACGTGGCAAGCCGAGCACGACTTCTGGAAGGTCGCCTCGCTGTAGCTCCAGAGCGCCCGACGATCCGTATTGAGGTTCTTCTCGTCGCTCCAGAAGGTGATCTGAATCGGCATCCAGGACTGGCCGGTGTCGGCATCCTTCTCGGCGGCGCCACGCTCGATTACGGCAACGGCGTCCTTGTCGAGAACCGCCACCATGATCCGATGGCCTTTGCTCTGGTAGACAATCGACGGCACATCGGTCATCTGCCAGCCCTTCACGGTGAGCTGCACCTTGTCGCCGACACGTTGTCCGACCTTCGCATGCGCGCCTCCGAGCAGTTTGCCCTGCTCCGGCGCGGCGCTGCCGACGCCATCCTGCGACACCCACAAGGACTTGGTTCCGGCGACCCATACGTCGGCGCCTTGCACGATCGCGGTCTCTGGCGACACCGGCAGCGTGGGCACTATTCGCACCGCGTTCTTCAGCATCACCACCTTGTCGGTGCGGTTCGGCTCCGGCATCCCGGGAGCGGGTTTGTCGACCGCCGGGACGTGCTTCAAGTAGAGCGCCATCGCCTCCAGGTCTTCGCGGGGAAGCTGTGAGGTGTTCTTGATCACTTCGGCCATATCGCCGGCGGCAGTCCGGCCGATCGGATTCACGCCAGTGGCGAGGTAGTTCGCAATCGCCGCGGGCGACCAGAAGCCGATGCCGGTCTCGTCGGGCGTGATGTTCGGAAAGTAGTCGACTCCGTCGGGCGCGCTGCCGCCGGAGTAGCGTTTATTGGCGATGACGTTGCCCATGAAACCGCGGGGCGAATGGCATTCAGCACAATGGCCGGGGCCTTCCACGAGGTACTCGCCACGCTTGAACTTCGCGATATCGACGCCCGTGGGGACGGGGGCCTCCTTGCGGACGCCGTCGAGGAAAAGCAGTCGCCAGGCGCCCACGCCACGGCGGATGTTGTACGGGAATTTCAGCTCGTGGTCGGACACGACATTGCGGATCGGCTCGAGCGTTTTGAGATACGCGAACAAATCCCTGACATCGTTGCCCTTCAGTCTTTGATAGGAGGTGTAGGGGAATGCCGGATAGAGGTTCTTGCCGTCCGGCCAGACCCGGTCCGGGCCGACGCCCTCGCGCAATGCGCGATCGAACTCGGCGAGAGTCCATCCACCCAGACCGGTGTCGCGGTCCGGGGAAATATTGGGCATGTGAAACACGCCGAATTGAGTCTGAAGCTTTCCGCCGCCGCCGAGCTTCGTGTCGTCCTGCTGACCGGGCGTCATGTGGCAGGTCGCGCAATCGGATGCGACGAACACCTTCCGGCCGTTGGCGAGGTCCGCGCCGGCGAGATCGATCGCCTCGCGCGACGGGTGGGTGGCAGACCACATCCAGGGAGAGGTCAAAGCCAGGAAGCCGACCGCACCGAGGAGCACGCAGGTCCCGGCCAGGAGATAGAGCTTTTTGTGGCGCAGTCGCATGTGCTTGCCTCCTGGCATTGGAAAGCGTCCAGTGGATAAGCCTTATCCTAGTAGGGTGACGGCTGTGGCGGGCTGCCGTCTTGTGAGGGAAATGTAAATGGCTTGTAAACGGCCGGCGGCGGCGACTGGTGTCGTTGGCCCGCACGGGACGCGTCATGGCGATTGGCCGAAGGAGCAGCCGTGAGGACTTGGCCCGCGGAGTTGACCGGCCCTTTGCTTTTGCGCCAGCAGGAGCAATTGGTCGACAGGACGATCGAGCTTGCACAGGAGCGGGGCTATTCCGACAGGACGAGTTCGCTGCGCGCAGCGTGGACCGAATCGATCGACAGCCTCAATGAAGGACTGGTCGCCTATCTGGCCGATCATGTGCGCAGCGGCGGACATAACGGACGCTACGACTACCGCGTCGACAGCCGGTTCACCCGGCTACGCCAAGCCGCGCAGGCTCACCACGACCTCGGCATCCCGCTCGAACTGCACAATGGGCTCTTCAAAATATATCATCGAGCCTATCGCGAGCACTTCAGCGACCTCTTCGCCTCGGCATCGGCCAAGGACGAAGCTGCGCTGCAGCTCTCGCCGCCCGAGGAGTTCATTCGAAGGCTCGACGACTTCTTCGGCGAGGCCGAACTCGCCATGCTCGCCCCTTGGGCGGCCACCGAAGCGAAGGACAGCGCGTTCGCCGAAACGCAGAGACGCCTCGCGCGTGAGCGCGACCAGTATTTCGCTGCGCTCGAGAGCTTGCGTAACCCTGTCCTGATCGTCGCCGAAAACGGCACGCTGATCACAGCCAATCAGGCGGCGCTTCAGACATTCGCGGGGGTCTCCGAGCCGGGCGGATTGAATTATCGCTTGGCCTTGCAGTCGCATCGCCAGCATCTGCAGGCGGTCGTCGATCAGATCGTCGGCGTCGCCGGGAACGAGTGGGACGCGATCTGGATGCCGACCCGCCTCGGCAGCCGATGTTTCGATATTCGGCTGCGGCGGGTGGAAGATACGGCGAACAAGCTGGAGGCTTCGCTGGTCCTGCTCCTGCACGATGTCACGGAGCACCGGGCGGCAATTTCGAAGGCGCGTGAATCCGAGCGCACGATGTCGCTGTTCCTGGCAGCGATGTCCCACGAAATCCGTGCACCGCTTCACAGCATCCTGGGCATCGTCGGCCTGATGAAGGGGGCGGACGGCCCCCAGCAGCGCGAACTCGTCGACCTCCTCGAAGTCTCGGCCCGTTCGCTGAATTCGACGCTCGGCAACGTCATGAATTTCTCGCGCTTCGAGCATCAGGCGCCCGTGCCGCGGCCGGAGAAGGTCGTCTTGAGCAAGGCGCTCAACGACATCATCCGGGTGAAGGGCGTCTTCGCGCGGCAGCGGGCGATCCCTCTGCGGCTCGATATTGCCGAAGGAATGCCCGATGAGGTCCAGCTCGATTGGTCGATGTTCGAACAGGTTCTGGGCAATCTGATTCAGAACGCATTACGCTACGACGATGGACGTGGCGTCGAGGTCAGCGCCCGACCCGGTGATGGGATGCTTGTCTTCCGTGTCTCCGACCATGGACCCGGCCTGCCCGACGAGATCGCCGAGATGCTCGAGCATCCGCCGAGCGAGCTGCGGCCGCGGATCACGCACCGAACCGGTTCGGGTCTCGGGCTGGCGATCGCGCAACGAATGACGCTCGCTCTCGGCGGGAGCCTCGAGGCGATCGAGGAAAGCGACGGCGCCGTCCTCGAAATCCGTCTGCCTCTCGCGCTGCCGGATCCGGGAGGTGCCGTCGGTCGCGATGGCTTTGCACAGCGGGAGCTCGATCTGAGCTGCCTTCTGGTCGATGACGACGACATCAATGCGTGGGTTACGACCGCGATGCTGGAGCGGGCGGGCCTGTCGGTCGATCACGCGCAGAGTCTTGCGGAGGCGAACGTCCTGCGCGATGCCGCATCGGATCACTACGACATCTTCATCGTCGATTATCGGCTTCCTGACGGGACCGGCGTCCAATTCGCCGAAGAGCTCCGGCGAGATCCGGCGTACAGCGCCACACCGCTCTTTCTTCTGAGCGCGAATGTCGATGTCGTGCGGGAGTCGGCAGAGCAACGTGGCCTGTTCACCGCCCTGCTCCAGAAGCCGCTCGATGCCGAAGCCTTGTCCAAGGCAATCTATGGACTCTCACCTCGGTCCGCCGACTTGCTCGGGGGATTGTCCGTCGCCGCGCGCACCAAGATGGCCGATGCCCTGTTGCAGAGCTGGGTCGAATTTCGATCCATGTTGAGCGAGATGAAGCCGGGATCTGCCGATGGCGCGGTCTCTGCGAAAGCCCACAAGCTGGCGAGCGGTGCGGCGATCTTCGGATTGAACGATCTCGCCATCATGTTGCGTCAACTCGAGCAGGCGGGCGAGGAGCGAGCGCCTTGGTCGTTCACGGCTCCGATCGTGGGTCGGCTGCTCGCCTATGTGATTCCCGAAGACGGTCTGACGAGCGAGCCGACGAAACGATCAACATGAATTCTCCAGCGAAAATCCTCCTCATCGACGACGATGTCCTGATCCATTTCATGGTCGAAGACATTGGCAGGCAGATGGGGCATTCGATCACCTGCGTGGCCGATGGCGCCGGCGGGCTGGCCGCGCTCAAGGAGGAGCATTTCGACCTCGTCATTCTCGACAGGCGGCTGCCCGACACCGACGGCTTGCTTCTCGCCCAGGAGATACAGGCCGGCGCGAGATCGTCCTTCATCGTTTTGTCGAGCCTGTCGGCGCCGAACGATCAGTTGCTGGGGCTTGGTCTCGGCGCGCTCGACTACATCAGCAAGCCGGTCGAGCCGGCGGTGTTGAAGGCGCGCATGGCGAGACACCTTGCGACGCGTCGCGACACGGCCGCCCCTGCCACATTGTCGATCGGCAAGACGTTCCATCTGAATCTCGTGACTCGCCGGCTCGCGGTGGCAGGACGAACGGAGTGCCTTTCGCCGGCGGAGTGCCGCCTGCTCGCTCATTTCATGCAGAACATCGACATCCCCCAAAGCCGCAGCGACATCAGCAAGGCCATCGGGGGGCGAGAGTGGGTTTATGGCGACCGCACGGGTGATGTGCTCGTTTCGCGGCTCCGGAGGCGGATCTCCGGGAGCTCGCTGCAGATCATCACGGTTCACGGTCTCGGTTATTCCTTGACCGAGGACGCAGGGGCGTAATCGTCCGGCGCCGACCGGGCCGGTCAGACTGCCGACTTCGTGGGCTCCGGAACGTCCGAGTTCAGCGCGGGCTGGAGCGGGGCTTCGTCTCTCGGATGGAGCTGCAGCCGGTTCGTCGCGATTCCGACGACTTCGTCCCAGCGCTCCAGAAAGACGTCGACGCAGGTCGGATCGAAGTGCTGTCCACGGCCGTTTTCGAGGTGCTGCCGCGCCACCGGAAGCGGCATCGCTTCTTTATAAGGACGGGCGGTCGCCAGCGCGTCGAACACGTCCGCGACCGCGACGATCCGCGCCGCGATCGGAATCTCCTCGCCCTTCAGTCTGTTCGGATAACCTTTGCCGTCCCAGCGCTCGTGATGGCCGATGGCGATGTCGGCGGCGAGCTGAATGAGCTCGCACCGGCTGCCGGCGAGGATCGACGCGCCGATCGTGGTGTGAGTCTGCATCACGGCGATCTCGTCCGGCGTCAGCTTGCCCGGCTTCAGGAGTATATGGTCAGGGGTGGCGACCTTGCCGACATCGTGCAGCGGGGCGGCCAGGTAAATCTCGCGGCACAGCCTCTCCGGCAATCCCAGTCCTTCCGCGATCATCCGGCTGTACTTCGCGACCCGCAGGGTGTGATCGCCGGTGTCGTTATCGCGGTACTCGACCGAGAGCGCCAGCCGCAGGATGATTTCCTCCTCGCGCTCCTGCAGCGCACGGGTGGCGCGCGCCACCTCGCTGGTGAGCAGCGCGGCGCGGTCGTTCAGCTTTCGGACCGCGGAGCCGAGCCGGATCATGTTGCGCAGCCGGACCTGGGTCTCCAGATTTTTCGGCCGCTTCGGGAGGAAGTCGGTCGCGCCTGCGTCGAGCGCGTGCAGCCGCACCTCGTCGCTCTCGATCGAGGTGATCATGACGATGGGAATGTCGGAGAATTTCGGCAGGGATCGCAGCCGCCGGATCAGGCTGATGCCGTCCATCTTGGGCATCTCGTAATCGGCAAAGACGATGTCGATGTCGAGGTTGCGGGCCGAAGCCAGGGCCTGCAGCGGGTCGGTAAAGGCGCTCACATGGACCTGTCCGTCCGCCTCGATCGTTCGTGTCAAATACTCCAAGGCCGACCGGCTATCATCCACAACCAGTGCTTGAATGAGCATTATTATACCATCCAAATTGCATGCGCTACAATTCAGTCTATAAGATGCCTCTTAAGCCCAAACTAAGCGTCACACACAGCTATATCTTTTGATCTAATCACCAGATCGGGTATTGTCGCCTAATTTACCGTATCCGTGGCTTCGAGCTATGCGTCGGCCGCCGAGGGGATTGCGCTGATGCAGTTTAGCTGTGTGTAGTACACTATTTTAATAATTGGCCGTCACGCTTTCCTGTATCGACAAAGTAATCGCGCAAACGACGATCAGTCGTCCCGCGACTGGGGACTGCAATGACGTTAGATCCCACCGAAGCGGGGGCCGCGCTTCGGCTCCCGTCCGACTGTAGTATTTCTTCCATCAGAAGCATTCACGAGAGCATCCAGAAGGCGCTCGGCCGCCAAGGTTCGCTGGAGATCGACTGTTCAAAAGTGAACAGGGCGGACATCACCTCGATCCAACTTCTGCTGTCGACCGCCAAGACCGGCGAGGCCCAGGGCCGTCCGGTGGTGCTGACCGAGCTCTCCGAAGTCCTTCGCACCACCATCGAGCGCGCCGGTTTTGCCGGCGACGAAATTATCGACAAGCACTTCCCGCAAAAGAAAGGTGGCTCGTAATGGCCACGATCCTGACCGTCGACGATTCCCCCAGCATCCGCCAGATGATCAAAGTGACGCTCGAGCCGGCCGGCCACAGCGTCCTCGAAGCCGGCGACGGCGCCCAGGGCCTGTCGAAAGCGCAGGCCACCAAGGTCGACCTCGTCATCACCGACCTCAACATGCCGGTCATGAACGGGCTCGAGCTGATCAAGGCGCTGCGCAAGCAGCCCAACCTGGTCGGCCTGCCGATCGTGTTTCTGACCACCGAGTCCAATGACGCGGTCAAGCAGGAGGCCAAGAGCTGCGGCGCCACCGGCTGGATCACCAAGCCCTTCAAGCCGGAGCAACTGCTCTCCGTGGTGAGCAAGCTGGTGCGGTCATGACCACGATCGATCCGGCAGCAGTCTTCCGCCAGGAGGCGGCCGAGCTGTTCGAAGTGCTGGAAGCGGCGCTGCTCGATCTCGGCCAGAACCCCGACGACCGCGAGCTGGTCGATTCCGCGTTCCGCGCCCTGCACACCATCAAAGGGTCGGGCGCGATGTTCGGGTTCGACAAGGTCGCCACCTTCACCCACGAATTCGAGACCGCGTTCGAGCGCGTCCGCAAGGGCGAGATCAAGCCGACGCACGATCTGGTTTCGGTCGCGCTCGCCGCCAAGGACTACATCCGCGCACTGATCGAGACGCCCGACGACACCGATGCGATTATCGGCGACGCGATCCTGGCCGATCTCAGCCGCTTCGTGTCGCCGGCGGCACCGGTCGAAGCCACCGCGGCAGAGCGCCGGCGAGTCGGTTGGCATCTGCGCTTCGAATTCGACTCCCAGATCCTGCGCAACGGCTCCAATCCGCTGGACCTGCTCGACGATCTCAGCAAGCTCGGCTCCTGCTTCGCGACGCCGCTGACCGACGGCATCCCGTTCCTCGACGAGCTGGTGCCCGAGGATTGCTATCTGAAATGGGATGTCTCGCTGCATTCGGATTGCGACAAGGCCGCGATCGACGACGTCTTCATGTTCGTGCAGGACGAGATGCAGCTCGTTCTGGAGCCGCTGATCGAGGGCGAGGTCGCGCCGCCGGTGCTGGTGCTGGATCTGCCCGATGTCTCGATCCTGCCGCCTGAGCCGCCGCAGGCCGTCGAAGTGACGATGCCTGCGCCGCAGCCCGTTGCGGCCGCGCCCGCCGTCGAGCGGCGCACCGGCGAGCCCCGCCGCACCGAAGACCGCGGCATCGCCACCGTCCGGGTTCATGCCGAACGGCTCGACGAACTGATGGATCGGGTCGGCGAACTGGTGATCGCGCAGGCGCGCCTCAGCCAGCTCGCCGCCTCCAGCAATGATATCTCGATCAAGCTGATCGCCGAAGAGATCGAACGGCTCGCTTCCAGCCTGCGCGACACCACGATGGGCGCGCGGATGGTCCCGATCGGCTCGCTGTTCGGCCGCTTCCGCCGTCTGGTCCACGATCTGTCGCGCGATCTCGGCAAGCCGGTGGAGTTCATCACCTCGGGTGAGGACACCGAACTCGACAAGACGATGATCGAGTGCCTGGCCGATCCGCTCGTCCATCTGATCCGCAATGCGATCGATCACGGCATCGAATCCCCGGCCGCGCGGGCCGCCGCCGGCAAGCCCGAGCAGGGCCGGATCGAACTCGCCGCCGTGCATGCCGGCGCGCAGGTTCTGGTCACGGTGAAAGACAATGGCGGCGGGCTGAACACCGCCCGGATTCGGGCCAAGGCCGAAGAGCAGGGGTTGATCACGCCGGGGGCTTCCGCCAGCGATCAGGAGATTCATCAGTTTCTGTTCCACCCCGGCTTCTCGACCGCGCAGACCGTCTCGGCACTGTCAGGGCGCGGTGTCGGCATGGACGTGGTCAAGCGCACCATCGAAAACATGCGCGGGTCGATCGATCTCTCCACCGTGACTGGCGAGAGCACCACCGTCACTCTCCGCCTGCCGCTGACGCTGGCGATCATCGAAGGCCTGCTGATCCGCGTCGGCAGCGGCCGTTACATCATTCCGCTGTCCGCGGTGGAAGAGTGCGTCGAACTCACCGCCGAGGATGAGCGCTCCCGCAGCCGCAACTTTCTCAACGTCCGCGGCAATCTCGTGCCTTTCTTGCGCCTGCGCGACGTCTTCGATGCCGACGGCGAGCCGGATCAGCACCAGAAGACGATCATCATCTCGACCGGCGAGACCCGCGTCGGCCTGGTGGCGGATCAGATCATCGGCAACCACCAGACTGTCATCAAGTCGCTGTCGAAGCTGCACTCCGACGTCACGATCTTCTCCGGCGCGACCATCCTCGGTGACGGGACCGCCGCGTTGATCCTCGACGTGGTGCAGCTCGTCGGCCTCGCCCAGGCACAGGCGGAAAAGCAAATGAGCGAGGCAGCCTGATGAATAGCGATCGAGTTCACAACGCAGCCGGCGGCGATACCGACGCGATGCAGGTCGTCATGATCGGGCTCGGCGACGAGAAGTTTGCGCTCGATGCCGGAACGGTCCGGGAAATCATCGATCCGATTCCCGCCACCAAGGTCGCGGGCGCCAAGGCGTTCGTGCCGGGCGTCATCAACGTCCGCGGCAACGTGATTCCTTTCGCCGACCTGCGCATCCGCTTCGGCATGCCGGTGACGAGCCGCACCGCCGACAGCCGCATCGTGGTGATCGAAGTCCGCATCGACAACGAGCCCGTGCTGGTCGGCGTCAGCGCCGACCGGGTCTACGAGGTTACGGAGATTTCCCGCACCGACGTGCAGCAGACACCGCGCGTCGGCATGCATTGGAAGCCCGAATACATCCGCTTCATCAGCAAATGGCGCGAAGAGTTCGTGGTCGTTCCGAATATGGAACGGATTCTGAATTGAGTGCCCTCGGCCCGACATCCGGCAGTGCTGCCGACAACCTACGCTGAAGTGAGGAAGACATGGCCGAAACGGCGCAATATCTGACGCTCGGGCTCGCCGGCGAAACGTTCGGCATGGCGATCCGCAACGTGCGTGAAATCCTTGACATGCGGCCGATCTCGCGGCTGCCGCATGCGCCCGAATTCATGCTGGGCATGATCGACGTGCGCGGGACCGGCTATCCGATCCTCGATCTGCGGTTGAAGCTCGATCTGCCACCGGTGCCGCCCACCGAGGCGACCCGGATCATCATTCTCGACGTGCCGGTCGCCGGTCGCATCGTCGGCGTCGGCTTCGTCGCCGACTGTGTCTACGAAGTCACCGACATCGAGGAGAGCTCGCTGGAGCAGGTCCCCGACGTCGGCGGCAAGTGGAAGTCGGACTACATCGCCGGCATTGGTCGCAAAGGCGACCGCTTCGTCATCATCTTCGATCTGGCGCGTCTGATGGTCGGCACCGACGTGCCCGCCGACGCTGCCGCGAACCCGTCGAACGACTTGGCGGCGTGAGCCGCCCGGTCCGGATCTGTTGTTGCGTGAGTTTGTCCCAAATCTTCGACCTCAAGGAATCTCGAAATGAGACTGACTGTTAAAGCAAAGCTGGCCGGCGCCTTCGGTGTCGTGATCCTGCTGTCCGCCGTCACCGGCGGAATCGCCTACGTCAAGCTGACGCAACTCGCCGATAACGCCGACATGCTCGTGCAGCGCGCTGGCCGGCTCGACAAAGCGGGAGAATTGCAGAACTACATCCTGCTCCAGACCCGAGCCGAACGCGATATCATTATTGCCTCGACAGAGGTTGAGCTGCAGAAGGTGACCGATGAAGTCCGGCAGCTTCGGAAAGATGCCACGCGTGTTCGCGAAGAGATCTATGGGACGACAAACGAAACCGGCAAGCGGCTGCTCGAGAAGTTCGCTTCCGCCTACGAAAAGATGAACGCTACCGAGGACGCGATCATCAAGTTCGGGACCATGAACTCGAACAACCGCGGCGCCCAACTTTGGGCCACCGAAGGTGTGGCGGTTTTGAAAGATTGGAACGAGACCATTACCGGAGTCACGGCCGAGGCAAATAAGCTGCCTCCCTCGACTGAGCGCACCAACGCCCTGCTCACCCTGCAGACGATCCGCTCCGATAGCGAGGCACTGCAGAAAGACATGGCGCAGTCATTCTCGGCCTCAAATCTCGAGGACCTGAGTGCAGCGATCAAAATCATGACCGATCAGATGGAGCGGCTGCGGACGATTACACAGCAGGGTGGCGGGGCGCTCGGGGCGGCAGGACTGCCCTCGGCGGCGATCATCTCTCAGACCGATCGGCTGCTGAAGGTGGTTGCACGTGTGGCCGACATCGTGAAGGAGGGCGGAAATATCCGAGCTGCCGCACTCGCGGCGACGGAAGGCAAGGTTGCGGCAGCGGCTGCGATCGCAACGTCGAGCGAGTACATGGCCGCCAACAAGAAGTTGATGGCAGAGGATGCCGCTCGGTCGGCTGCCGAAGCCGCCAGTGCCAAGATGCTTGTGATCAGCATCGTGATCGCGTCGCTGCTCGCGGCGGTCGCATCGGCCTTCTGGATCGCGCTCAACATCAGCCGCGGGCTGGCCCGGGCGGTGGGTCTCGCCGACGCAGTCGCGATCGGCGATCTCAGCCAGAAGATCGATGTCTCCAGCGACGACGAAGTCGGCGATCTGGTCAAGTCGCTCAATGCGATGACGGCCAACCTCAACGCCACGGCTGCTGTCGCCAACGAGATCGCCCGCGGCAATCTCACCGCCGAAGCCAAGCGGCTGTCCGAAAAGGACACGCTCGGCATCGCGCTGGAGCAGATGATCCAGAAGCTGCGCCAGATCGTGTCGGAAGCGCTCACCGCGGCGCAGAATGTCTCCGCCGGCAGCCAGGAACTGTCGGCCAGCGCCGAACAGCTGTCGCAGGGCGCCACCGAGCAGGCGTCGTCGGCCGAGGAAGCCTCCTCCTCGATGGAAGAGATGGCGGCGAACATCAAGCAGAACGCCGAGAACGCCAGCCAGACCGAGAAGATCGCCGCGCAGTCCGCCAAGGACGCCGAAGCCAGCGGCACCGCCGTAGGCCGTGCGGTTCAGGCGATGCAGACGATCGCCGAGAAGATCACCATCGTGCAGGAGATCGCACGGCAGACCGATCTTCTGGCGCTCAACGCCGCGGTCGAAGCGGCCCGCGCCGGCGAGCACGGCAAGGGTTTTGCGGTGGTCGCCTCTGAAGTTCGCAAGCTCGCCGAACGTAGCCAGGCGTCCGCGACCGAAATCGGCGAACTCTCCGGCGAAACCGTGCGGGTCGCGCAGGAAGCCGGCGATATGCTCGCCAAGCTGGTGCCGGACATCAAGAAGACCTCCGAGCTGGTGCAGGAAATCTCCTCGGCCTGCCGCGAACAGGACGTCGGCTCGTCGCAGATCAACCAGGCGATCCAGCAGCTCGACAAGGTCGGCCAGCAGAACGCCAGTGCCTCCGAGCAGGTCTCTTCGACCTCGGAAGAACTCGCCTCGCAGGCCGAGCAGCTGCAGTCGACCATCGCGTTCTTCCGCATCGAGCAGGACACTGCCAAGTCGCACGGCGCGCCGCTCGACAAGGCGGTCAACCAGCTCCGCGCCAAGGCCGCGCACATGGCGGCCGTCGATCGCGGCGCCAAGAAGCCGGTGGCTGCCAAGCCCCAGCGCCAGCTCAAAGCCGCCGGCGGTGGTGGCTTCGCCTTCGCGCTCGGCGACGGCGAGGATGATCGCGACGCCGACTTCCAGCGCTGAGCGAAAGACGAGGCGGGGTTATCTCCACTCCAGATCCAACAGTGATGAACGCCCGACAGGGCGTTCATCTTTTCAAATCGCCAGCCACCCATCGCGCAATCGACCGCGCTGGGATCACATTGCAAGACGCGCGGTCATTGGGCCGGCAGTTCGAGTCATCCCCCATGGTCCACGCCAAACGTCAATTGTCGGACAGGCAGTTTCGCTCGCTCGCCGAACTGATCGAAGATCAAGTCGGCATCAAGATGCCGACCGCCAAGCGGCTGATGCTCGAGGGGCGGCTGCACAAGCGGGTGCGGGCCCTGAACTATTCGGGCGTCGGCGAATACGTCGACAATCTGTTCGACAAGCAGATCTTCGAGCACGAGCTGACGCATCTGATCGATGTCGTCACCACCAACAAGACCGACTTCTTTCGTGAGCCGCAGCATTTCGATTTCCTCAAGACCGTCGCAGTTCCCGACCTGCTGAAGCTGCCGAGCCGCAAATCCAATGATCTCAAGATCTGGAGCGCCGCCTGTTCGTCCGGGATGGAGGCCTACACCACCGCGATGGTGCTGGACGACATGGTGCGGTCCGGCTCGCGGTTCCAGTTCCGGATTCTGGGCACCGACATCTCGACCACCGTGCTGCGCCTCGCCAAGGCGGCGATCTACAATCGCGATGTGATCGCGCCGGTTCCGGCGCCGTTCGTCAGCCGCTATTTCCTGACCTCGCGCGACCGCACCCGAGAAGAGGTGCGAGTGGTGCCCGAGCTGCGGCGACTGACCAACTTCACGCGGATGAACCTGATGGATTCGTCGTATCCGGTGGACCGGGACGTCGACATCATCTTCTGCCGCAACGTGCTGATCTATTTCGATCGCGAGACTCAGCGCAAAGTGGTCGAGCAACTGTGCTCGCATCTGCGGCCGGGCGGCTACCTGCTGGTCGGCCACTCCGAGTCGATGATTCACAGCGCCCTGCCGAAGTTAAGGCAGGTTCAACCAACCGTCTTTAAACTCTAGGGATGATTGGAGCGCATCAGATGGCGAAGCAGAAGGTTCGAGTCCTCATCGTCGACGACTCCGCCTCGGTGCGACAGGTCCTCGGTAGCATCCTCGGCGAAGACCCCGAGATCGAGGTGATGGCCACCGCCTCCGATCCCTTCGTCGCGGCGAAGCGGCTGCAGAACGAATTGCCCGACGTCATCCTGCTCGACATCGAGATGCCGCGGATGGACGGCATTACATTCCTGCGCAAGATCATGGCGCAACATCCGATCCCGGTGGTGATCTGCTCGTCGTTGACCCCCGAGGGCTCAGACCTGATGTTCGAGGCGTTCGAGGCCGGCGCCGTCGATATCGTGCCCAAGCCACGGGTCGATACCCGACAGGCGCTGATGGAGAGTTCCGGCCGGCTGCGCGAAGCAATCAAGTCCGCGGCCCGCGCCCGGGTCCGTCCGCGCGCGGCACGCAAGGTGATCGAGCAGAAGCTGACAGCGGACGCCATCATCCCGCCGCCGGTGGCCGGACGCTCGCGCCCGACCACCGAGCGGATCGTGTGTATCGGCGTATCGACCGGCGGCACCGAGGCGCTCTACGACGTGCTGGAAGTGCTGCCGCCGAATTGTCCCGGCATCCTGATCGTCCAGCACATGCCGCAGGGGTTCACAGCGGCATTCGCCAAGCGGCTCAACGCCGGATGCCGGATCAACGTCAAGGAAGCCGAGGATGGCGATCCGGTGCTGCCCGGCTGGGCCTATATCGCGCCTGGCGCCCGGCACATGCTGCTCGTCCGCAGCGGCCTGCGCTATCAGATCGCTATCAAGGACGGCCCGCCGGTGTCGCGGCATCGACCCTCGGCAGACGTGCTGTTCCGTTCCGCCGCCCAATATGCCGGCGCCAACGCGCTGGGCATCATCATGACCGGCATGGGCGACGATGGGGCGCGCGGCCTGCTCGAGATGCGCAAGCTCGGTGCCTACACTTGTGCGCAGGATGAAGAGAGCTGCGTGGTGTTCGGCATGCCGAAGGAAGCGATCGCCTGTGGCGCGGTCGAGAAGGTGGTGTCGTTGAACCAGATTCCGCGCGAGATCATGGCTTGGCAACAAGCGAAGCAACCGGCCTCAGCGGATTGATCGCGTCGTGTCCTCATTGAAACATCCGATTGCCGACGCCGTTGCGTCGATCGAACTGGTCGCGTCCCGGATCGAGACCACCTTCGCCCAGGTCGGCGGTCAGCTCGGCGAAGGCCACGGCATCTTCCAAGGGCTCAACGAGGCGCTTACCGATCTCGCCCGCGAACTATCGTCCGCGCAGATCGAGGGCGCATCGGGCGCGCTGCGCGACATCGCCGGCCGGCTGAAAAGTCTCGCCGACACGCTGCCGGCCGAAAGTGCGCTGCTCGACCGGCTTCGCGGCAACGTCGCCGAGGCGGGGACGGTCTTGAAGCAGCTCCTCAAGCACGTCGAGATGATCACCACCATCGCCCGCAGCGCCAGAATCGAGTCGGCCTCGCTGGAAGGCGACCGCGAGGGCTTCATCGCCTTCACCCGGGAGGCCTATGATCTCGGCAAGACCGTGCAGTCGTCGATCGAAGCCTGCGTCAAGGATCAGCAGTTGCTGGCAGCCGCGGTGGAAACCACCTGGGGCCATCAGAGCGAGTTCGAGCGGCGCTATCGGCCGCAGCTCGGCGCTTCCGGCGGCGAACTGATGTCGGCGTTCTCCGATCTCGGCCGGCAGCGCAACGACAGCGTCGGCGTTGCAGAACTGGCGGGCAGTAGCGCGCGAACCATCAGCGAGGCGGTCGGACGATCGATCGTGTCGCTGCAAGCCGGCGACAGCACCCGGCAGCGGCTCGAGCACGTCTGCGAAGGACTGCGGCGCGCCGCCGATCCGGAGCCGACGCTGGTGCCGGACATCGCCGAAGTCCGGCCGCTGCCCCGGCTGCTGGTCAATCTCGAAGCGGCGCAGCTACAGGACGCCCAGCAGGAGTTCGACGCCGGCATCGGCGACATCGTCCGAGCCCTGTCGACGATTCTCGCCGAGGTCGCGACGCTGGTCGACAAGGGCCGCTCGCTGCATGGTGGCCGCGAGGGCGGATCCGCTTCGTTCCTGTCGCGGGTGCGGCAGACCCTCGCCCAGGCGTCGAACCTGATCGCGATGTGCGATGACGGCGGACGCTCGATCGACGAAGCGCTGAGCGTGGTTGAAGACACGCTGGAGAAGTTTCGCGAGGCGATCGCCAACCTGTCCGACTCGGTTGTCGACATCTCGCTGATCGGCATGAACGCCGGTCTTCGCGCCGGGCATCTCGGCGTCAAGGGCCGGGCCTTCGTGGTGATTGCCCACGAGATGAAGCTGACCGCGGATCAGATGACCGGCGCGGCGATCCGGCTGCGGCCACTCCTGGAGGAGATCGGCAAGGTCGGCGACGATCTCCGGAAAACGCGCGCGAACAGCGATCAGACCAATCTGACCAGCATGGAGACCGCCATTCTCCATACGCTGCACGACGTCGAAGCCGGCAACGACCGGCTCGGCGGACTGATCGGCCGTCTGATTGACGAAGGCGCCAAGTTCGACGCGGTGATGAACGGAGCCTGCGAGCAGATGACGTCGCTGGGATCCAGTGCTTCCGCGCTGCCGGCGGTAGCAAAATGCCTTGAAGAAGCGAGCGGTAATCTGGGGCGGGCTGGCTTGGGCGATCACGATGAAGCCGTGTTCGATGAGCTCTACGCTCGCTACACGATGGAGCGGGAGCGCGACGTGCATCGCCGGTTCCTGCTGCAGTTCGGAATTACCACCAAGCAGCAGGCACCCGCCGCAGCCGCAAGCGATTGCGACTTCGAGCTGTTTTAGGGCCTTCCCGCCCACGCGCCCCACTGCGCCGACGAAATCTCGCCTCGCCGATCCGCACTCCGTCCCGCAGTCGCGCGGCCGGCCGATGATTTGTGATCTGTATCATCACGGGATCAGCGCAAATCGGCTTTGATCGGCTGATCGATGCGGGCAGCACCCTGGGGCGGGGTCGACATGACGCAGGTGGTGTACGGGGTCTGGGACGGCGTCGCCTACGACGCACGCGCCGGCGGAGTCGACGCGCGGGTCGCAGGCTATGCGCTGGTGAATTTCGACGCGTTCGACGAGGGCAACGCGATCCGGGCCTTCATCGCCGACCGCGGGTTCTTCGTTTTCGATCCCACGGTGTCGCTGGTCGATGCGCTCTATCACTACCTGAAGACCGCTGCTGAGCAGTCCTGCGGGGCCTGCACGCCTTGCCGGATCGGCACGGTGCTGGTGCGGGACGCGCTCGATCAGATGCGTCGCGGAATGGACGCGGCGCTCACGCTCGACGACATCGCGGTGCTCGGCGAGCAGATCCGCCAGACCTCGCTGTGCGGGCTGGGCCAGACCTGTGGGGTCGCGCTGCTGGCGGTGCTGCGCGAGTTTCGCGCGCGGATCGACCAGGAGCTCGCGCCGCACCGGCCGATCCCGACGCAGCACGGCATGGCCTATGTGACGGCGCCGTGCATCGAGGCTTGCCCCTCCAAGGTCAACGTGCCGCGCTACATCGACTACATCCGCGACGGCAAACCCGAAAGCTCGCTCGGCGTCCTGCTGCAGAAGTACCCGATGGCTGCGACCTGCGGCCGGGTCTGTGTGCGCTATTGCGAGCAGGCATGCCGGCGCAAATTCGTCGACGAGGCGGTCGGTATCAAGACGCTGAAGCGCTATGTGGCCGACCAGCAGAGCGGTCCGCACGCGCTGAAATTCAGCCGCGACATGATCCGCAAGCCGCTCGCCGACGGGATGCGGGTGGCGGTGATCGGCGCCGGGCCGGCAGGCATCTCGTGCGCCTATCACCTGCTGCTGCGCGGCTATCACGTCGACGTCTTCGACAAGGCGAGCCAGGCTGGCGGCATGGCGCAGATCGGGATTCCGAGCTACCGGCTGCCCAAGGATACGCTGGCGCTGGAGACCGACATCATCGTCGATCTCGGCGGCCGGTTTCTGTTCGATCAGCGGCTCGGGCGCGACTTCTCGGTCGACGATCTGTTCGCGCGCGGCTACCGCGCGGTATTCCTCGGCCTCGGCTGCCAGCAGGGCGCGCGGCTCGGCGTCGACGGCGAAGATGTCGCGCATGACGGCTACTTCAGCGGCATCGATTTCCTGCTCAAGGTTCACGACCACGTCGATGGCATTGCGCCCCTGGCGCTGGAGGGCGAGGTGGTGGTGGTTGGTGGCGGCAACGTCGCGATGGACTGCGTGCGTTCGGCGATCCGGCTCGGCGCCGAGAAGGTCCACGTCGTCTATCGCCGAACCTTGGCCGACATGCCGGCGGACCCAGTGGAGATCGAAGCCGCGCGGGCCGAAGGCGTCGAATTCCACGTCCTCAGCGCGCCGGCCGAGATCGTGACCGACCACGGCAAGGTCACCGGGGTGGTGCTGACGAAGATGCAGGCGAGCGCGCCCGATGCGGGCGGTCGCAGCTCGGTACGCCCGATTCCGGGCAGTGAGACCGCGATGCGTTGCGACGTGCTGATCGCAGCGATCGGCCAGCAGGTCGAGGACGGTCCGCTGATCGAGAGCGACGGCATTGCGTTCGACCGCTGGCGCTGCGTCGCGACCGACCGGGTGCTGGCAACCTCGCGGCCGGGAGTTTTTGCCGGCGGCGATTGCGTCACCGGTCCGTCTACGCTTGTTTACGCGATGGCTGCAGGACTGAAGGCAGCGCGCAACATCGACGACTGGATTCAGCATGGCTCTGTGCGCTTCTTCAAGCGATCGCGGATGCGCAAGCTGATCGCCGACAATCACATGCTGGCCGACGAGATCGTCGAGGCCCCGGTGCGCAACGCCTATCGGGTTCACAATCCCGAAATCGATCCCGAGCTGCGCAAGCACATGTTCGGCGAGGTCGAGCAGACCATCGACGCCCGCGCCGCCTATACGGAGACCCAGCGCTGCATGCGCTGCTATCGCGTCTATTCCGTCGTCACCAAGCATCCGATCCCGGAAGGAGCGGCTTGAAGCGATGTGTACGCCCGATCAGGCCAGCCACCCCGCCCGCGATCCCACCGAGGCGACGATCACGCTGTCGATCAACGGCGTCGCCTGCGCCGGCTTCGCCAACGAGACCATCCTGTCCTGCGCGCGGCGCTACGACGTCTACATCCCGACGCTATGCGAACTGGAAGACATCGACCACACCCCCGGCGCCTGCCGGGTCTGCCTGGTCGAGATCCTGCAGGCCGGCAAGGACACCCCGCAGATCGTCACCGCCTGCAATACGCCGGTGCGCGACGGCATGGAGGTGCAGACCCGCTCCAAGAAGGCGCGCGACATGCAGCGCCTGCAGGTTGAATTGTTGATGGCCGATCATCTGCAGGATTGCGCCACCTGCATCCGGCACGGCAGTTGCGAGCTGCAGGATTTGGCACAGTTCGTCGGGCTGCAGCAGAACCGGTTCTTCGATCGGGAACGGACCGAGTCGCGCCCGGTCGACCACAGCTCGCCGTCGATGGTGCGCGACATGCGGCGCTGCGTCCGCTGCCAGCGCTGCGTCGCGATCTGCCGCTATCACCAGAAGATCGACGCGCTGGCGATCGAAGGCAGCGGGCTGGACCGGATGGTGGCGCTGCGCGATGCCGACGGCTATCCGAATTCGGTGTGCGTGTCCTGCGGCCAATGCGTGCTGGTGTGCCCGACCGGCGCGCTCGGCGAGCGCGACGAGACCGATCGGGCACTCGACTACATCTGCGATCCGGACGTCGTCACCGTGGTGCAGTTCGCGCCCGCAGTGCGGGTCGCGTTCGGTGAAGAATTCGGTCTGCCTGCCGGCACCAATGTCGAGGGCCAGATCATCGCCGCCTGCCGCAAGCTCGGCGTCGACGTGGTGCTCGACACTAACTTCGCTGCCGACGTAGTGATCATGGAGGAGGGCGCCGAGCTGCTGGCGCGGTTGAAGCAGGGGCGGCACCCGACCTTCACGTCGTGCTGCCCGGCCTGGATCAACTTCGCCGAGATCCACTATCCGGACGTGCTGCCGCTATTGTCCTCGACCAAGTCGCCACAGCAGGTACTGTCGACCATCGCCAAGAGCTATCTGCCGGCGCAGCTCGGCGTTCCGGCCGAGCGTATCCGGGTGATCTCGATCATGCCGTGTATCGCCAAGAAGGACGAGGCGGTGCGGCCGCAGATGGTCCACGATGGGCGGCCCGAAACCGACCTGGTGTTGACCACGCGCGAATTCGCCCGGCTGCTGCGGCGCGAGGGCATCGATCTGAAGGACCTGCCGTCGTCGCAGTTCGATCGCCCGTTCCTCAGCGCCTATTCGGGTGCCGGCGCGATCTTCGGCACCACCGGGGGCGTGATGGAAGCGGCAGTGCGGACCATCTATGCGCTGGTCAATGGCCGCGAGCTGGATCGCATCGAGCTGACGCAATTGCGCGGTTTCGAAGGCTTGCGGGAGGCGCGGGTCGATCTCGGCGGTGCGGTCGGCGAGGTCAAGATCGCGATGGTTCACGGCCTGGGCGATACCCGCAAGCTGGTGGAGTCGGTGCTGAGCGGCGAAGCGGAGTACGACTTCATCGAGGTGATGGCCTGCCCGGGCGGCTGCGTCGACGGCGGCGGGTCGCTGCGTTCGAAGAAGGCGTATCTGCCGCTCGCGCTGAAGCGCCGCGAGACCATCTACAACGTCGACCGTGCCGCGAAGGTCCGGCAGTCGCACAACAATCCGCAGGTGCAGGCGCTGTATCGCGAACTGCTGCAGGCGCCGAACTCGGATATCGCGCACCGGCTGCTGCACACCCACTACGCCTCGCGCAAACGCGAGCTGCAGCATACCGTGAAGGAGATCTGGGACGATCTCACCATGAGCACCATCCTGTACTGACGGGGAATGCGCGAGATGACGCCGCCACCGCATCTGGTCCCCAATCGGCGCGATGTGGTGCGCGGCCTTGCGGCGTTGCCGGCGCTGGGGCTGACGCGGGCGTTCGCCGCCGAGCCGCTGACCCTGTGGGGGATTCCGGCGACGCCGTCGGCGCTGTTCGTCCGCGCCGTGGCGTCGGAGCGGCTGCAGCAGGCCGCGCCTGGGATTCGCTTTCAGCTCTGGAAGAGCACCGACCAGATGCGCGCCGGCATCGCGTCGGGGCAGTTCCGGCTGTTCGCGACCTCGACCTATGCGGCCGCCAATTTCTTCAATCGCGGCGCCGGAACGCGGATGCTGAACGTCGTCACCTGGGGCGTGCTCTACGTGATGGCTCGCGATCCGGCGATCAAGTCGGTCGCGGATCTCGCCGGCCGCAGCATTCTGCTGTCGAACAAGAATGAAGCGCCCGACCTGCTGTTTCGGCTGGTGCTGCGCTGGGCCGGGCTCGATCCGGACCGCGACGTCCGCTGCGAATATGTCGGCTCGCCCGGCGAAGCGGTGCCACTGTTTCTCGCCGGCCGCAGCGAGGTCGCGGTGCTGCACGAACCCGCCGCCACCACCGCGCTGCTCCGCGCCGAGCGGGAGGGCAAGCCGGTGTACCGGGTGCTGGATATCGCCGAACTGTACGGCCGCCACACCGGGCGCGGGCCGCGGATTCCGCAAGTCGGACTCGCAGTCAGCGCTGAACTCTTGAACACTCAGCCCGAGATCGTCGCGGCGGTACAGGCCGCCTGCGTTGAAGCCAGCGCTTGGATTGCGGCGCATCCTGCAGAGGCCGCAGAACTTGCCGCGCCGGCGCTCGGCCTGTCCGCCGAAGTGATCGCTGCGTCGCTGCCGCATGTCCGCCTTGACGCCGTTTCGGCGCGGGAGGCTCGCGCAGACATCGAACTGTACTTTAAGAATTTGATGGAGCTCGATCCCGGCATCGTCGGCGGCTGGCTGCCCGATCCGGCGTTCTATGCGGGGTGAGCGGCCGGTGCGGCGAAGTAACACGCGGATCTCGTGGGCCTGGAGCCTGATCGGCATCGCGTTGCTGCTGGCGCTGTGGGAGGCGGGCCATCGTGCGTATGGGCCGTTGGTCCTCCCGGGGCTCGGCGACACGGTCCTGACGCTGTGGCGGATGATCCGCGTCGGGCAGGTCGGGCCGGCGCTACTCGAGACCGCCGGCAATGCCGGGCTCGGCTGGCTGATCGGCGTGCTGATCGGCTCGTGTGCCGGGATGCTCGCTGGCCTACGCGAAGAAGCGCAGCGCGCATTGCAGCCGGTCGCCATCATCCTGCTCGGCGTGCCGGCGATCGCCTGGGTGGTGATGGCGCTGCTGTGGTTCGGCGGGCGCTGGGCGGTGGTGGTCACGGTCGCGGCCGCCATCGGGCCAATGCTGTTCGGCGCGGCGCTCGAGGGCGTTCGCAGTCTCGATGGTACGCTCGCCCGCATGGCGCGGGTCTATCAGGTGCCGTTCTGGCCACGGCTGATCGAGGTGTATGGGCCGCAACTCCTGAGCCATCTGTTTCCGGCGCTGGTGACCACGCTGGCGATGTCCTGGAAGGTCGCGGTGATGGCCGAGCTGCTCGCCGGCGCCGGCGGGATCGGCGATGGTCTCGCCGCCGCACGCGCTCATGTCGACACCGCCGAGACCATGGCCTGGGTGGTGGTTGTGGTCGGCGTGCTGATCGTGGTCGATGCCGGTGTGCTGCAGCCGTTGCAGCGTCGGCTGTGGCTGTGGCGCGACGACGAGCGGAGCGGTCGCCGATGAGCGGGCCGCTACTGCAGTTCCGCGGCGTGCAGTTTGGCTATCAGGCGGCGCCGGTGTTGCGCGACATCGATTTCGACGTCGAGGCGGGCTCGATCACCGCGGTGATGGGCCCGTCCGGAAGCGGTAAGAGCACCTTGATGGCGCTCGCCGCCGGGCTCTTGATGCCGGACGCCGGCGTCGTGCAACGCCGCAGCAAGCGGCTCGGCATGGTGTTTCAAGACCCGGCGCTGCTGCCGTGGCGCAGCGCGCTGGACAATGTGGCGTTTCCTCTGATTGCGCTCGGCCTTCGCCGATGCGAGCGGCGCGACCGCGCCCGTGCGATGCTCGCGAACGTCGGACTCTCCGGCGAGGATGCCGGCAAATATCCGCGCCAGCTCTCCGGCGGGATGCGGCAGCGGGTGGCGCTGGCGCGGGCACTGGTGATCGAGCCGGATCTGCTGTTATGCGACGAGCCGTTCAGCGCGCTCGACGCGCTGGTGCGCGCCGGACTGTGGCAGGTTCTGCGCGGCGTTCACGCGCGCGGCAGCCTGACGATGCTGATCGTCACGCATGACGGCCCGGAGGCGATGCAGTGTGATCGGCTGGCCATCCTGTCCGCCGGCCGCTTCGAACAAGTCGGTGCGCCTGCCGAGGTCGTCCGCCATCCCGACAGTGAGGTGGTGCGGGCCTTCGTGTCGGCCGCGGCGGGCCCGTGACCGCACTCGCACGCCGTTATCCGCGCGGTGGTGAGTGCGTGCCATGGGCGAGGAAGAACAGTTCGACCAGCCGCCCTTTCTTGCCGGCCAGCGCGAAGATGCACTCCGGCGACTCGGCATCGAGTTCGGTGATCGGCACCTTGGCGATGCGGTCGACCCGGCTCGAGCCGTGCTCCCACATGAAGCCAACGCCGAGATGGTTGGCGACCGCCTCCAGTATGCCTTCGCGGGTGTTGACCACGATCGAGGGAATCGGCCGCAGGCCGGCCGTGCGGAACGCGCGGTCGACAGCGCGCTGGGTCGAGGAGTCGCGGGTGCGGAACACCAGCGGATAGCGCATCAGCTCGGCGATCGGGACCTGCTGTTTCTTCTTCAGCGGATGGCTCGGATGGCACAGCGCCACGACGCGCTGTTCGAGACAGACCTCGCGGCGGAAGCGGCGATCGGCCGGCACGTCCGGCAGCACACCGATGTCGACGCGCTGATCGACCACGGCGGCGACGATCGCCGACCAGCTTCCGATCTCGATCGCGACCTGCACCTTGGGATACATCTGCTTGAAGGTCGCGATCAGCGCCATGCCCGGCATCGAGTTGCCGAGTCCGACGCGTAGTTCTCCGCCGGCCAGTTCCTCGCGCTGCGATAGGATCGACACCGCGTCGGTCTCGATCGCCTGCATCCGGCTGGTGGCGCCGTAGAGCTGGCGGCACAGCGAGGTCGGAATCAGATTGGCGCCGTGGCGCTCGAACAGCGTCACGCCGAACTCGCCTTCGAGTTCGCGCACCGATTGTGCCACCGCCGATTGCGTCACGCCGATCCGCCGCGCCGCGGCTGCAAAGCTGCCGGCATCGAACACGGCGTTGACGGCGCGGACCCGCGCCGACGTCAGAGCCATTGCGCTCGCTGCTCCGTATCACCAGGAAACCTAGTGAGCGTCATAAGCCCGGCTGCTGACCGTTATGTGACTGTCAGACGCCGCCCTTAACCCTGTGCCGCATCGCAACCAAGCCAGGGGACAGGTGATGGCGAAGATCGAGCTCAGCGCGATCCGCAAATCGTTCGGCGACACCGAAGTCCTCAAGGGCGTCGATCTGTCGATCCACGACGGTGAGTTCGTGTCGCTGGTCGGCCCGAGCGGCTGCGGCAAGTCCACCCTGCTGCGGGTGATCGCCGGACTGGAGCCGCAGAGCTCCGGCGAAGTGCAGATCGGCGGCGTCGCGGTCGATCACATCCGTCCGAGCGCGCGCAATCTCGCAATGGTGTTTCAATCCTACGCGCTGTACCCGCATCTGTCGGTGTTCGACAACATCGCGGTGCCTCTGCGAATGAAGCGGTTGTCGGCGCTGGAGCGGGCGCCGCTGCTCGGGCGGCTGCTGCCGAACCGCTACCGCGTCGAGCGCGGCATTCGCGCCGATGTCGAGCGCGTCGCGGCGCATCTCGAAATCTCGCCGCTGCTCGCGCGCAAGCCCGGGCAGCTCTCGGGCGGCCAGCGCCAGCGCGTCGCGGTCGGTCGCGCTTTGGTACGCGAGCCGGTCGGCTTCCTGTTCGACGAGCCGCTGTCCAACCTCGACGCCAAGCTTCGCGTGCACATGCGCGCCGAGATCGCGCAGCTGCATCGCCGGCTGAAAGCGACTTTCGTCTACGTCACGCACGATCAGGCCGAGGCGATGACGATGTCGGGCCGGATCGCCGTGATGATCGGTGGCGAGCTGGTGCAGGTCGGCACGCCGAGCGATGTCTACGACAATCCGCGCGATATCCGCGTCGCTGAGTTCATCGGCAGCCCGAAGATCAACGTGCTGCCCGGCACCGTACAGGCCGACGGCCGGATCGTGATGCTCGATCGCGTGCTCTCTGTAAGGGCCGGGGCCAGCGCCGGGCCCTGCCGCGTCGCGGTCCGCCCGGAGCGGATCAGTCTCGGGAGCGGCGATCTGTCCGGCGTGGTGATGCATGTCGAGAACATGGGGGCCGAAGCCTTCGTGCATCTCGGCTGCGAAGGGCTGAACGATCCGGTGGTGACCCGGCTCGACGATCCGCTTCGGCTTCCAGCGATCGGCAGCACCCAGCGGTTCGGCTTTGCGCCCGAGGCGATCCGGCTGTTCGATGCCGCCGGCAAGCGGCTCGCGCTTCGGACCGGTACGTCCATCGAGACGATCCGTGAGGTGGCCCATGTCTGAGGTCGCGATGTCTGACACTGCCGTCTCGCTACGTGATCTCGACGCGCTGCCCGACGTGCGCGCCTCGGCCAGACCGCGTCGTCGGAGCCGCGGCACCGTCGCCTACGGCCTGGTCGCGCCGGCGTTCACGCTGATGTTGCTGATGCTGCTCGGGCCGCTCGCCGGCGTGATCGCGCTGTCGTTCACCGATTATCAGCTCGGCGCGCCGTCGTTCGCCTGGATCAGACTTGCCAATTATCAGCAGCTCGTCGTCGACCGGGTGTTCTGGATCTCGCTCACCAACACGCTCACTTACGCGGTGATCGCGGTGCCAGGCTCGATCGTGCTCGGGCTCGGCGTGGCGATGCTGATCGAGAGCGGAGCGCACTTGCGCAGCTTCTATCGCACCATTTACTTCCTGCCGGTGATGGCGACCCTGATCGCGATGGCGATCGTGTGGGAGTTCATGCTGCATCCGCAGTTCGGCCTGGTGAACGGGCTGATCAAGATGGTCGGCCTCGCGCCGCATCCGTGGCTGCAGGATCGCGGCACCGCGCTGTACGCGCTGTGCGTGATCGGGATCTGGCAGGCGGTCGGCTTCAATATGGTGTTGTTCCTGGCCGGGCTGATGTCGATCCCCAAGCATCTCTATGACGCCGCCGAAATCGACGGCGCGGCCAGCGCGTGGTCGCGATTCCGGTTGGTGACCTGGCCGATGCTCGGACCGGTGACGTTGTTCGTGGTGGTGATCACCGGCATCCGGTCGTTCCAGGTGTTCGATACCGTCCACGTCCTCACCAAAGGCGGCCCGTCGAAGTCCACCGAGGTGCTGATCCACACCATGTACATGGAGGGCTTCGAGTTCTTCCGCTCCGGCTATGCCGCCGCGGTGACCGTGGTGTTCCTCGGCCTGGTGCTGCTGCTGACCCTGGTGAAATCGCGGCTCGCCGCCAAGCAGGTGCATTACGCATGAGCGCCGCGCGACGAAGCCTGATCCGCGCTGGTTTCCGCCACGCTGTTTTGATGCTCGGCGCGGTGCTGATGCTGACGCCGTTTGTCTGGATGCTGTCGACGGCGTCGAAGCCGCCGGACGAGATCTATTCCAGCGACCTGCATCTGATCCCGCATCACTTTGCGCTGTGGGAGAATCTCCGCATCGCGTTCGGCAAGGCCGATCTCGGCCGCTTCCTGCTCAACGGTGTCATCGTCACGGTGGCGATCTTCACCTGCCAGGTGCTGATCGCGCTGCCGGCCGCCTATGCGCTGGCCAAGCTGCGCTTCGTCGGGCGCAAGGCGCTGTTCGCGCTGGTTCTGTTCGGCATCCTGATCCCGCCGCAGGCGACCGCGATTCCGGTGTTCCTGCTGCTGTATCAGCTCGGCGCGCTCGACAGCTACGCGGCGTTGGTGCTGCCGTTCACGATTTCGGTGTTCGGCATCTTTCTGATGCGGCAGTTCTTCATGACCGTGCCGGATGATCTGCTCGACGCCGCACGGATGGACGGGATGTCGGAGTTCGCGATCGTCTGGCGGGTGATGCTGCCGACCGCGATTCCCGCCGTCACCGCGTTCGGCATCTTCTCGGTGGTGGCGCACTGGAACGATTATTTCTGGCCGCTGATCGTCCTCAACAGCCAGCAATATTACACGCCGCCGCTCGCTGTCGCGCATTTCCGCAACGCCGAGGCGGGCACCAGCTACGGCCCGCTAATGGCGGCCGCGATCGTGATCATCACCCCGCTCGTCGTCGCCTTCCTGCTCGCGCAGCGCCGCTTCATCGAAGGCATCACTTTGACCGGACTCAAGTAATCTAACCCCAACAGGAGGCCAACATGCTGAAGAGATGGATCGCCGCAGCCGCGATGACGCTGGTTGCGGGTATCGCCCACGCCCAACAGCAGACCGAAGTGGTGCTGCAGTTCCCGTATCCGGAGCTGTTCACCGAGACCCACAAACGGATCGCGGCCGAGTTCGCCAAGGAACATCCCGAAATCAAGGTCACCTTCCGCGCGCCCTACGAATCGTATGAGGACGGCACTCAGAAGATCCTGCGCGAGGCGGTCACCAACCAGCTCCCCGACGTCACCTTCCAGGGCCTGAACCGCATTCGCGTTCTGGTCGACAAGAATATCCCGGCGCCGCTCGACGGCTACATCGCGGCCGAGAAGGACTTCGACAAGCAGGGCTTCCATCAGGCGATGTTCGACATCGGCACCGCGAGCGGCAAGGTCTATGCGCTGCCGTTCGCGATCTCGCTGCCGATCGTCTACGTCAATCTCGATCTGGTGAAACAGGCCGGCGGCGACGTCAACCACCTGCCGACGACCTGGGACGGCGTGCTCGACCTCGCCAAGAAGATCAAGGCGCTCGGTCCGGACACCAACGGCATCACCTACGCCTGGGACATCACCGGCAACTGGCTGTGGCAGGCGCCGGTGTTCGCGCGCGGCGGCACCATGCTCAACGCCGACGAAACCAAGGTGGCGTTCGGCGGCCCCGAAGGCCAGTTCGCGATGCGCACTATCGCCCGCCTGGTCACCGAGGGCGGCATGCCGAATCTCGACCAGCCGTCGATGCGCGCCACCTTCGCGGCCGGCAAGACCGGCATCCACATCACCTCGACTTCGGACCTGAAGAAGACCACCGACATGATCGGCGGCAAGTTCGCGTTGAAGACCATCGCGTTCCCCGACGTGGTCAAGCCGAACGGCCGGCTGCCGGCCGGCGGCAACGTCGTGCTGATCACCGCCAAGGACAAGGCCAAGCGCGACGCCGCCTGGCAGGTGGTGAAGTTCTGGACCGGCCCGAAGGGCGCCGCGATCATGGCGGAGACCACCGGCTACATGCCGCCCAACAAGGTCGCCAACGACGTCTATCTGAAGGACTTCTACGAGAAGAACCCGAACAACTACACCGCCGTCAGCCAGCTCGGCCTGCTGACCAAATGGTATGCCTTCCCTGGCGAGAACGGCCTGAAGATCACCGACGTGATCAAGGACCACCTCAACTCGATCGTGTCCGGCGCGCGCGCCAAGGAGCCTGATGCGGTGCTGGCCGACATGAGCCGCGACGTCCAGGCCCTGCTGCCGAAGACCGTCGGCGCCGCCAAGTAACGGACGGACAAATTCGCGACGGAGTGCATCCTGCGCTCCGTCGCGTCTCGTTTTGGAGCGGGCCATGAAACTGATCCATCTCAGCGACATCCACCTCACCACGCCGGGCGCGACGATCGGCGGCCGCAATCCGCGGCTGAATTTCGAGAAGGCGCTGACCCATATCCTGCGCGACCATCAAGACGCCGAGCTGATGGTGATCACCGGCGACCTGTCGGACTGGGGCGACGCCGACGACTATCGCTGGCTAAAAGCGCAGATCGACGCGTTTCCGATTCCGGTGCGGCTGTGCATCGGCAATCACGATCGCCGCGAGAATTTCCTGAGCGTGTTTCCGGAATGCGCCGACGAGCACGGCCTGGTGCAGGCTGTGTACGATACCCCGGCCGGCCGCTGCCTGCTGCTCGACACCGCCGAGGCCGGCACCCATGCGGGTCGTTATTGCGAGACGCGCAGGGCGTGGCTGACCCGGCAGCTCGCCGAACATCCCGGTCCGTTCCTGCTGTTCATGCATCACAATCCGATGCCGACGCATCTCGGTCCGATGGATCAGATTCGGCTGCTCGACGACGGCGCGTTCCGCCAGATCGTCGGCCGGCATCGCGACCGCATTCGCCACATCTTCTTCGGTCACTGCCATCTGCCGCTGGCCGGCTCGGTCGCCGGCGTGCCGGTCAGCTCGCTCCGCGGCACCAACCACGCCAGCTATCCGCTGTTCTCCGAGCGCCGGATGCTGAGCGCGTCCGATCTGCCGGAATCCTACGGCGTGGTGTTCTTCGGCGACGACTACGTCACCGTTCACATGGTCGAGTTCGGTTACACCGGCGAGGTCCGGGTCGAGGGCTCGCCCGACTACAACGCCTGGAACAGGGAGACCATGCTGCGATGAAGTTCGTCGTTCTCACTGATACGCATTTCGTCGCCCGCGGTCGCCGCATCTACGGGCTCGATCCCGCCGAGCGGCTCACGGCCGCGGTGGCGCGGATCAACCGCGAGCATCCCGACATCGCCTTCGTGATCGTCACCGGCGATCTGGCGCATTGGGGCGAGGAGCCGGCCTATGACAATCTGGCGTCGGTGCTGGCGGGATTGCGCGCGCCGACCATGCTGATGATGGGCAATCACGACAAGCGTGACGCCTTCGCCAAGTTCTTCCCCGGCGTGCCGCGGGACGCGGGCGGCTTCGTGCAGAGCGTGCAGGTGTTCGAAGCGGCGACGATCGTCACGCTGGACACGCTGAACGAAGCCGCGCCGAACCACGAGGGGCTGTTGTGCGAGGCGCGGTTGGCGTTCCTCGAACACGCGCTGGCAGAGGCGCCCGCCGACCGGCCGCTGCTGCTGTTCCAGCATCACCCGCCGTTCGACACCGGGCTGCGCTACATGGATACGATCCGGCTCGCCAATCCGGACGCCGAGTGGGAGGTGATTGCCCGCACCCGCAAGCCGGACTATCTGTTCATGGGGCACCTGCACCGCCCGATTTCCGGCGTGTGGCGCGGCATCCCGTATCACATCCAGCGCGGGCTGGCGCATCAGGTCGCATTCGATCTCGTCGCTGAAGGCCATATCCCGGGCTCGCACGAGCCGCCGGACTACGCCCATGTCAGCGTCGAGGCCGACCGTATCGTGATCCACCAGTGCTCGTTCATGTACGACGGGCCGCTGTTCTCGCTGCACGACAGCGTCGCGCTGCACCGCGTCTCGTTCTGACGGGTACGGATCGGGCGCGGCGGGTCAGCGCCGCCGTCCGAGCAGCCTTTGCCGCCATCGTCCGGTCCTGTCCCCCGGCTCGAGCGGTTGACCGGAGACCCAGGCGGTCGCGTCCGGATTGCCGAGCATGCGTTGCTGCATCGTCTCGGCGGTCGGGGAGCCGACGCACAACAGCGTATCGCCGGGCTGCAGCACCTCGCCGTCGTCGGGCGTCTCGATCGTGGTCTCGCCGCGGATCAGGCGCAGCACGATCACGCGCCGCCGCTGCGGATGTGCGGCGCCTGTGTGGTCCGGGTCGACGCATAGCTCGGCGATCGTCAGCGGGCGCTGCAGCGTGCCGTCGCTGCCGATCAGTTTCGGGGCGTGTTCGGCATCGAGCATGGCGCTCCAGAACCGTGGCGTATCGTTGCCGAATGCGTTGCGCAGCCGCTCGGAGAGCGTGAACGCCCGCAACGCGTCCTGGCGACGCGCGGCTTCGAGAAAGTCGGCGAGCAGAGGCGTGCGCAGTGCCGTAAGGCATTGATTGGCGATGATCTCGCTCGGCACCATGGTGATGTCGGCACCGAGCTTGGCGAACAGCATGCGACTGGACCGCTGGTTCTGCCGGGCGATCACGAAGATGTCCGGCTTCAGCCGCCGCGCCGCCAGCGCGATCGCCAGATTCTCCGCATCGTCATCGGTGCCGGCCACGATGCCGGCCGCGCGGCCGATCGATGCTGCGTGCAGCGCCGCGACGTCCGAGCCGCGACCGTGCACGGCGTGATGGTGATCGACGAGCGAGCCGACCGGGTCGATCAGTGCCGCGGTGAATCCGCCGCGCTGCACGGCGGCGATGACTTCGCGGCCGAAACGGCCGTAGCCGCAGACGATCCAATGTCCAGGCGCGGCCGGCATCCGCGCCGGCGCGCTCGGAAACAGATAGGCGCCGGGTGCGCCGGTCAGCCAGGCGATCAGCCGATAGACGTCCGGCGCACGCATCGCCAGCGTCAGGTGGTCGGCGAATTCGCGGAACGGGTTGATCACCCGATGGGTGCCGAGCGAATCCATCGACGCGGCGGTCGCCTGGGTGTCGGCGCGACCGATCACCGGCACGCCGGGACGCAGGATCGAGGCGGCGATCGCGACGGCGAGATTGACCTCGTCGTCGTTGCACAGCGCCAGGACGCCCTTGCATTCGGCCTTCATCAGCCCGGCGGTGGTCAGCGTCTCCGGAGAGCGGGCGTCGGCGACCAGCGCGGGCGCTTTGCCGTTCAGTCCCTCGATTTCGAGCTGCTGCACGGCGCGTTCGTCCTTGTCGATCGCGACCAGCCGTGAACCGAGCTGGCGCAGTGCGTGCACCACGGTCATGCCGGTGTCGCCGAGCCCGCACACCAGATAGAACGGCTGATCGAGCTTCGCGACCGCGCGGCGAAACCGCCGGTTGACCTGCGTCTGCTGAAACGCCTTCTCCTGAACCAGGCTGAGAAACGAGCCGAGCAGCCAAGCCCAGCCGATCACCGACAGATAGATGATGATGGTGACGAAGACGCGCTGCTGATCGGTGAAGGGATGCGGCAGCTCGCCGAAGCCGATCGTGGTGGCCGTGTAGGTGACGAAGTAGAACGCCTCGAACAGCGTCATCCGCCACGGGTGACCTTGGGCGTCGACCCCGGGAATGAGCATCAGGCCGATCGTCGACAGCGCGAACACCAGCGCCAACAGCACCAGGGGCAGGCGCAGCCGTGAGAGCCCGAGCCAAACGACACTACGCATCGCTGCGCTCCTCGTCCGCTGCGAGCGTGAAATAGAACGTCGAGCCTTCGCCGATGCGGGACTGCACCCAAATCCGGCCGCCGTGATGGGCCACGATCCGACGCGCCATCGCGAGGCCGGAGCCGGCATTCTTGGACTTCTCGTCCTGCTGATCGACGCGGTGGAACATCTGGAAGATCAACTGCTGGTCGGTGTCGGCGATCCCGACGCCGTTGTCGCGCACATAGTAGCGCAGCGGCGTGCCGGCCTCGACGCCGATCTCGATCCAGCGCTCCGGCTTGTTGTTGTAGCGGATGGCGTTGCCGATCAGATTAGTGAAAACCTCGCCGATCCATTCGCGGTTGCCCAGCGCCGTGCCGAGCCGCATCGGCCGACGCACGTCGATGCGGTCTTCGGCGATCCGGCGGTCGAACGGCGCCAATGCTGCGTCGACCACGGCATCGAGATCGACCGTCTCGACAGCAATGTCTCTGCCGCCCTGGCTGCGGTCGAGCAGCGCATCGACCAGTTCATCCATCCGCTGCGTCAGCTTCAGGATCGTGGCGACCTGCTGGCGCCCTTCCTCATCCAGCACCTCGCCCTGGCGACGGCGCAGCGAGGTGGTGAGATGGTGGATGCCGCGCAGATGCTCCTTGAGTTCGGCGGAGGCGACATCGGTGTAGCGGCTGAGCTCAGAATGCGATGCATCCAGCGCCCGATTGATCCGCTCGATCCGCCCCTTGCGGGCCGCGACAATCTCGGCGATGGCGGCGGCGAGCCGCGTGGCGGCATCCTTCTCGTCGTCGCGCCACGGCACCGCGCGGCCCTGCACGCTCTCCTTCCACAGCGCGAAGGAGTTACGCGGCCGTAGCCGCTGCATCCCGTCCGCCTCGCTGATTTCGACCGGCTTGCGCGGGTCGCCTGCCCATTGCACGTCCTCGATCTGCTCGGGCCGCAGCCAGGCGATCAGGATCGGTTGATCGGGCAGTGGCCGAACTGCCAGCGCGCCGCTCGCCTGTTTGGCGATGGCTTGCGCGGTGGCGTCGAGATCCGGCAGCCGATCCGTGGCAAACACCGGTGTGGCGTGATCGAACAGCCAGTTTGTCAGTTCGAGCAGCGGCCCGGGGGCTGGTGTGTCGCCGCGCGTCGCTACGCCGCCGCCGGACAGCACGGCAACGCCGCCGGCATCGATCAGCGCGTTCAGCAAGTCGAGCGAGCCCGCCGCGCGCAACGCTGCACCGACATCGGCCTCGTTGGTCAGCAGGCGGATCAGTTCGTCCGCGGTCGCCTGCCTGGCGTTGCTCCGCTCGAACTGTTCGGCGTCTTCCTTCGCCGACATCAGCAGCGACAGCGTGTGGGCGAGAAATTCCGCCGCCATCCGCATCTGATGCGAGATGTGGCGCGGCGCGGCATGATGCATCGCCGAGATCAGCCCCCACAGCCGGCCTTCCTTCACCAGCGGCATCACCAGCGTCGACTGCACGCCCATGTTCTTCAGGTAGCCGGTGTACATCACCGAGACGCTGCGCAGGCTCGCGAAGCTCATGTCGACTGGCCCCGTCACCAGTGGCGACTTCGCCGCCAGCAGTGGCACCGGCGTATAGCCGACATCCGGCAGGTGCCGCACCCAGCTCAGCGCGAACAGCCGGCGTGCCGGCGCCGGAATGTCGGTCGCCGGATAATGCAGCCCGAGATACGGTTCGAGATCGTCCCGCCTGGCCTCGGCGATCACCTGCCCGCTGCCGTCCTCGGCGAAGCGGTAGGCCATCACCCGGTCGTAGCCGGTGAAGGCGCGGATCCGCTCGACCGCCAGATCGAAGAATGCCTGCACGCCCTCGGTGGCCTGCAGTGCCGCGAGATCGGCACGGACTTCCGAATACAGGTTCGACGTCGTGCCGGCGGCTTCCGGTTCCGCCTTTTCGAATTCAAGGATGATCAGGCCGCCGCAGCGATGGGCGAACAGATGCCAACCCTGGTCCGAGCCGAGAAAGGATTCGCGGGCGATGTTGACCGGGCCGCTGTCGAGCGGCATCCGGTGCAGCGAGCCGAGCAGTTCGTGCCAGCCCGCCCCGAGCACCGCGGCGATCGGCGCGCCGATCACCGCTTCCGGCGGCTTGCCGATGAACGCCGCGCAATTGGCGCTTGCGTGCAGCACCCGGTCGGATTGCTCGTCGACGGTGAGCATCGCGCCGTGCGGCTGGATCGCCTCCGGATATTGCACCAGCTCGCGGTCGCAGCTCGACAGGTCGACGTTCCTGGCGGTGACGATGCCGCCGCTGTCGGCTTCACCCATCCACGTCCTCACTCAGTCTTTCCGTCACCCGCTCGAGCGTCCGCCTGACGGCACAGCTTGTGACGGGACCCTAGCGGACGCTTTGACTCGGATCAGCGAGGCGGCAGATTTCGCGCAGCCTCCAAATGCGGCGCCAGCAGCTCAACGACCACCCGGCGCTTGTCGCGCATGATCTCGGGCTCGCCCATCTGGCCGACTTCGTGCAGCCAAGTGCCACACCATTGAAAAGGCCCGTCATAGGTGGCGAGGCCGTCGCGGTACGGCACGAATCGCGACGGGGATTGCTGCAGCTTGGCAAGGTCGAGCTTGCTGTAGAGCGGGCCCCAGTTGCCGCCGCCGGTATCGAGGCCGAGGAACCAGTCCTGGCCGAAGTCGAGCGGCAGATCGCGCACCGCGGAAAACCGCATCATGGTGAAGCCGGCCCACAAGAACCAGCGCTCGCTCGGTGGCTCGGTGGTGCGAACGTAGCCATAGACGTCCTGGGTGGCGAGCGGTGCGAACGGATTGTCCGGCGCGGTCGGGAATAGATCGTGGTCGAGCAGCCCGAACAGCTCCGGTTCGCCCGGCCGGATCATATTGTGCCAGATCCAGTTCAGCACGATGCCATGCGAGCGGCTGCTCTTCTGCCATGGATTTTCGGGCGCACGCAGATAAGGAACGCCGTGGGCGGCGGAGATCCGCTCGATCTCGGTGGCGCGATCGTCATCGGGCGAATTGTCGACCACGATGTACAGCGCACCCGGCACGAACAGCCGGATCAACGGTATCTGCAGATCGATCGCCTGCGGATCCTGATAAGCCACCGTGAACAGCGCGCGCCGGCCGGTGATCATCCTGGCCACCGCGGCGGGATCTCCGACCTTGGCGGGTTGCTGCCGATACCGCCGATCGATCCGATTGTACCGCGCGGTCTTCAGTCCCTGCGACAGCGGCCGCAAATGCGTCCAGTCGGCGAAGGTATAGTCGGAGAGCTTCTTCGGCACGGTGCGGTCTCAGGTCTGTCAAAGCCGGCGGGTGAGCCGGCGGATCGGCATGTCGCCTAGCCCGATGGTCTCAGCAGCTTCGCCCCGCCAAGGAAAGTCTCGGTTGCCCGCTTGCGCCAGTCCCGGGTGGCAGTTAGCCGCCGGTAACGAGAAAACGCTTTGTCATCAATCGTCTGGGGTTGGATTGCGGAGATAATCTAGCGGCTGGCAGGCGCATTGTCATCGGCACCGGCCTTATGCCGTCTTTATACCCGGTCGGGCAATTCCGCATCGTATCCTTACGCCCCACACCGTAGCTGCATCGTAGCCCGTTTTTCAGGAGGCTTCGATGCTGGACGTGCTCATGCTGCTGGTCGCTGCCGCGCTGTTCGCCGCGACGATCGGCTACGCCTACGCCTGTGACCGGATTTGATGGAGGCGGTGATGTCGTTCGACCTGTCGCTCGCCGCCGCGGTCAGTGCCGCTCTGTTGGTCTATCTGGTGGTCGCGCTGCTGCGCCCGGAAAAGTTCTGAGGAGGCGGCGATGACTCTGATCGGCTGGACCCAGATCATCCTGTTCTGCGCCATCGTCGCGGCGCTCACGCCGCTGCTCGGCGCCTATCTTACCCGCGTCTTCGACGGCCGCATCGCCCTGCTGCGCCCGGTCGAGACCGGGCTGTACCGCCTCGCCGGCGTCGATCCGCAGCGCGAGCAGCATTGGCTCAGCTACACCGTGGCGATGCTGCTGTTCCATGTGGCCGGCTTCGTGCTGCTGTATGGCCTGCTGCGGCTGCAGAGCCTGCTTCCGTTCAATCCGGCGGAGCAGAGCGCGGTAGCGCCCGATCTCGCGCTCAACACCGTGATCTCGTTCCTGACCAACACCAATTGGCAGAACTACGGCGGCGAGAGCACGATGTCCTATCTGACCCAGATGCTCGGCCTGACGGTGCAAAACTTCCTGTCCGCCGCGACCGGAATTGTGCTGGCCGTGGCGCTGATCCGCGGCTTCGCCCGCGCCTCGGCCAAGACCATCGGCAATTTCTGGGTCGACGTTACCCGCTGCACGCTCTACGTGCTGCTGCCGATCTCGATCGTGTTCATGATCTTCCTGGTTTGGCAGGGCATGCCGCAGACGCTGGGCCCCTACGTCGACGCGGCCACCGTCGAGGGCGGCAAGCAGACGCTGGCGCTCGGGCCGGTCGCCTCGCAGGTCGCGATCAAGATGCTCGGCACCAATGGCGGCGGATTCTTCAACGCCAACGCCGCGCATCCGTTCGAGAACCCGACCGCTCTGTCGAACTTCGTCCAGATTCTGGCGATCTTCGCGATCGGTGCCGCGCTTACCAACGTGTTCGGCCGCATGGTGGGCGACCAGCGCCAGGGCTGGGCGATTCTCGCCGCCATGGGCGTGCTGTTCGTCGCCGGTGTCGCTGTCTGCTACTGGGCCGAGGCTCACGGCACCGAGGCGATGCGGGCACTCGGTCTCACCGGCGGCAACATGGAGGGCAAGGAGACGAGGTTCGGCATCGCCGCTTCGGCGTTGTTTGCTGTGGTGACGACGGCGGCCTCGTGCGGCGCCGTCAACGCGATGCACGACTCGTTCACCGCGCTCGGAGGCATGATCCCGCTGATCAACATGGAGCTCGGCGAGATCGTGATCGGCGGCGTCGGCGCCGGCCTTTACGGCATGCTGCTGTTCGTCGTGATCACGATCTTCCTGGCCGGACTGATGGTCGGCCGCACGCCCGAATATGTCGGCAAGAAGATCGAGGCGCGCGAGGTCAAGATGGCGATGCTGGCGATCCTGATCCTGCCGCTGGTGATGCTCGGCTTCACGGCGATCGCGGTGGTGGTTCCGTCCGCGGTGGCGTCGATGGGCAACGCCGGTCCGCACGGCTACTCCGAGGTGCTGTACGCCTTCACCTCGCAGGCGGCCAACAACGGATCGGCGTTCGGTGGCCTCTCCGGCAATACGCCGTTCTACAACCTCACCGGTGCGATCGCGATGTTCCTGGGCCGGTTCTGGATGATCGTCCCGGCGATGGCGATTGCGGGCTCGCTCGCCGCCAAGAGATCCGTCGCGGCGACCGCCGGCACCTTCCCGACAACCGGACCGCTATTCGTCGGTCTGCTGGTTGGAACCATCCTGATTGTCGGCGGCCTCACCTTCTTCCCGGCGCTCGCGGTCGGTCCGATCGCCGAGCATCTGTCGATGCTGCAAGGCGTCGCCTATTAGTTCGGAGCAACGGTCATGAAAGTCTCGAAACTGCGCAAGAACTCACCATCGGCGACGATGCTGGATCCGGCGATCCTGCTGCCGGCGATCGGTCAGGCTTTCGTCAAGCTCGATCCGCGGACGCTGGTCAAGAATCCGGTGATGTTCGTACTCGAAGTCGTCACCGCGCTCGCTACCGTTCTGACCGTCCGTGACGCCTTCACGGGCGGCGGCGACATGCTGTTCGAATTGCAGATCGCAATCTGGCTCTGGTTCACCATTCTGTTCGCCAATTTTGCCGAGGCGGTCGCCGAAGGTCGCGGCAAGGCGCAAGCCGACACGCTGCGGCAGACGCGGGCGCAGACGACGGCCAAGCGCCTGCTGATGCCGGGTAACAACGAGCTGTATGAAGGTGTCGCGGCCGAGCGTCTCGAGGTCGGCGATCTGGTGCTGTGCGAAGCCGGTGATACGATCCCCGGCGACGGCGAAGTGATCGAAGGCATCGCCTCCGTCAACGAGGCCGCGGTCACCGGCGAGTCCGCACCGGTGATCCGCGAATCAGGCGGCGATCGGTCCGCCGTGACCGGCGGCACGACGGTGATTTCGGATCGGATCGTGGTCCGCATCACGACGGCAGTCGGCTCGTCGTTTCTCGACCGCATGATCAAGCTGGTCGAAGGCGCCGAGCGGCAGAAGACGCCGAACGAGATTGCGCTCAATATCCTGCTGGTCGGCCTCACCGTGATCTTCGTGGTCGTGGTCGACGCGATCCCGAGCTTCGCGACCTACGCAGGCGGTTCGATTTCGGTGGTCGTGCTGGTGGCGCTGTTCGTGACGCTGATTCCGACCACGATCGGCGCGCTATTGTCGGCGATCGGTATCGCCGGGATGGACCGGCTGGTGCGCTTCAACGTGCTGGCGATGTCGGGGCGTGCGGTCGAGGCCGCCGGTGACATCGACACGCTGCTGCTCGACAAGACCGGCACGATTACTTTCGGCAATCGCCTCGCCTCCGAGATCATTCCGGTGCCCGGCGTCAGCGACGCCGAAGCGGCCGAGGCAGCGCTGCTGGCCAGTCAGGCCGACGAGACCGCCGAAGGGCGTTCGATCGTGGCACTGGCGCGGGAGAAATTCGGGCTGTCGATCGATGCCGCTCCGTCGGACGCGACGTTCATCCCGTTCTCGGCGACGACCCGGTTGTCCGGCATCGATGCGGGCGGCCGCCGCTTGCGCAAGGGCGCGGTCGATTCGGTGCTGAAATTCGTCCGAGACGAATCCCGCGCCGATGTCGCCGAGCCCCCGGCGTTTCGCGCGGCGGTCGATCGTATCGCCCGCGCCGGCGGCACGCCGCTCGGCCTCGCGGAAGCCGGCCGGCTGCTCGGCGTCATTCATCTGAAGGACGTGGTCAAGCCCGACGTGAAGGAACGCTTCGCGGCGCTGCGGCGGATGGGGATCAAGACGGTGATGATCACCGGCGACAATCCGGTCACCGCCGCCTCGATCGCTTCGGAAGCGGGCGTCGACGATTTCATCGCCCAAGCGACCCCCGAGGATAAGCTGCGCTACATCCGTAGCGAACAGGCCAACGGGCGGCTGATCGCGATGTGCGGGGACGGCACCAACGACGCGCCGGCACTCGCCCAGGCCGACGTCGGCGTGGCGATGCAGAGCGGCACGCAGGCGGCGCGCGAAGCCGGCAACATGGTCGACCTCGATTCCGATCCGACCAAGCTGATCGAGGTGGTGGAGATCGGCAAGCAGCTCCTGATGACCCGCGGCGCGCTGACCACCTTCTCGATCGCCAACGACGTCGCCAAGTACTTCGCCATCATCCCGGCGATCTTCGTGGCGTTCTATCCGCAGCTCGGCGCTCTCAACATCATGGGGCTTTCGACGCCGCAAAGCGCGATCCTGTCGGCGATCGTGTTCAATGCGTTGATCATCATCGCGCTGATTCCGCTGGCGCTGAAGGGCGTGACCTATCGACCGGTCGGGGCGGTGGCGCTGCTGCGGCGCAATCTGCTGATCTACGGCCTCGGCGGCATCGTGCTGCCGTTCATCGGAATCAAGGTCATCGACCTCGCGGTGACCGCGCTGCATCTCGCCTGAAAGGTGACGCCATGTTGAAGGAAATCCGCCCCGCGCTCGTGACGTTCGTTGCCCTCGCCTGCCTGACCGGGCTTGTGTATCCGCTGGCCATGACCGGAATCACCCAAACGCTGTTTCCAGCACAGGCGAACGGCAGCCTGATCGAGCAGGACGGCCGGGTGATCGGATCGGCGCTGATAGGTCAGTCGTTCACCGAAGCGAAGTATTTTCACGGCCGGCTGTCGGCCACCACCGCGCCGGATCCGCAGGATCCCAGCAAAACCGTGCCGGCGCCGTACAATGCCGCCGCTTCCGGCGGCTCCAATCTAGGCCCGACCAGCAAGGCGCTGGCCGACCGGCTGGCGGCGGACGTCGCCGCAGCCAAGCAGGAGAACCCGAGCGCGCCGGTGCCGGTCGATCTGGTCACCACGTCGGGCAGCGGCCTGGACCCGGAGATCTCTCCGGAGGCGGCGTTGTTTCAGGTGCCGCGCATTGCCAAGGTGCGGAACCTGCCGGAGGCCGAGCTGCGCGCTCTGGTGGACAGCCGGATCGAAGGCCGCGACCTCGGCCTGTTCGGCGAACCGCGCGTCAACGTACTGAAATTAAACCTGGCGCTGGATAGATTGGGGCAAAATCGGCCGAGGACCTGATGTCCGTCACCGTCACTGCGCGCGCTTCCCCGGATGCCCTGCTGGCGCTCGCCAGCAAGGAAGGGCGCGGCCGGCTGAAGATCTTCGTCGGCGCCGCTCCCGGTGTCGGCAAGACCTTTGCGATGCTCTCCGCCGCCCGCAGCGAGCTGGCCGGCGGGCGCGATGTCGTCGCAGGGCTGGTCGAGACCCACGGACGGCGCGAGACCGAGCAGGTGCTGCAGGGGCTCGAGCAGTTGCCGCGCGCCCCGATCGTGTACCGGCATCGGGTGATGCGCGAGTTCGACCTCGACGGCGCCCTCGCGCGCAAGCCGTCGCTGCTGCTGGTCGACGAATTCGCCCACACCAACGTCCCCGGCAGCCGGCACCCGAAGCGCTGGCAGGATATCGACGAGCTGCTCGCCGCCGGCATCGACGTCTGGACCACGCTGAACATCCAGCACCTCGAGAGTCTCAACGACGTCGTGCTGAAGATCAGCAAGATCCGGGTCCGCGAAACCGTGCCGGACAAGGTGTTCGACCGCGCCGACGAGATCGTTCTGGTCGACCTGCCGCCGGACGAACTGCTCAAGCGCCTCGCCGAAGGCAAGGTCTATGTCCAGGATACCGCGGCCCGTGCGGTCGAGAGCTTCTTCAAGCCGCAGAACCTGACCGCGCTGCGCGAGTTGGCGCTGCGCCGCGCAGCCGAACGGGTCGACGCCGCACTGGTCGAGCGGATGCAGGCGCAGGCGATCGAGGGGCCATGGGCGGCGGGGGAGCGGATCCTCGCCTGCGTCGGCCCGGATACGGCGTCGCCCGGGGTGGTTCGGACAGCCAAGCGACTCGCCGATCTGATGGACGCGCCGTGGATCGCCGTCACGGTGGAGCGCTCCGGCGTCGGGCTCGACGCCACGTCACGCAAGCGGGTGGACACCGCGCTGAAGCTCGCCGAGAGCCTGGGTGCAGAGATCCACACCCTGACCGGCAACGATCTGCCCGACGAATTGCTGCGGTTCGCGCGGTTCGAGAACGTCACCCAGATCGTGATCGGTCGTTCCCGCGGCGGCACGCTGCGGCAATGGCTGCAACGCTCGCTGCAGCAGCGATTGATGCAGCGCTCGACCGACATCGCCATCCATCTGGTGCCATTGCCGGCGGACTCCGCGGTCCGGACGCCGCGGTCGCTGGTGGCGCGGATGAACGCCTCGACGCCGGCCCACTTCCTTTATGCCGCCGCTGCAGTGGCCGGCGCGTTGGTGGTCGGTCGCGGACTCGCCCAGGTGATTCCGGCGGCCAGCCTGTCGGCGGTGTTCCTGATGGCAGTGCTGTTCAGCGCGGTGAAATCCGGCGTGGGCCCGGCGATCTTCGCCTCGGCGCTGTCGTTCCTCACCTACAACTTCTTCTTCATCGCACCGCTCTACACCTTCACCATTGCCGAGCCTTACGAGTTGCTGGCGCTGCTGGTGTATCTGGTGGTCGCCGTGGTCGCCGCCACGCTGGCCGGCCGCCTGCGCGAGCAGGCGCGCGTCTCGGCGGGACGTGTCCGTGCGATGCGCCGGCTGTACGAGTTCACCCGGCGGTTGTCCGGGCTCGCGACGATGGATGCGATTGCCGAAGGTGCGGCGAGTGAGATCCACGCCAGTCTCGGCCGGTCTGTGATGGTCCTGTTGCCGCAGGGCGACGAACTGGTCCTGGCCGCGGCTTGGCCGCCGGAGGATTTGCTCGACGAGGCCGCCACGATGGCGGCGCGTTGGGCCTTCACCCATGCCGAGGCAGCCGGGTTCGAAACCGGGACGTTGCCGATCGTACCCTGGCGGTTTCTGCCGGTGCGTACCGGCGACACCACCTACGGCGTGGTCGGTGTGATGATGCAGGGCAAGGACGGCGCGGCGCTGGATTCCGAAGCGCAGGCGCTGCTCGATACGCTCACCGAGCAGACCGCGGCGGCGTTGCAGCGCGCGGCGCTGACCCGCGACATGGTCAGCGCCCGCACCGCGACAGAGACCGAGCGGGTTCGCAACACGCTTTTGGCGTCGATCTCACACGACTTCCGCACGCCGCTGTCGTCAATTCTCGGTTCAGCCACCAGCCTTCTGACCTATGGCGACAAGATCGACGCCAGCGCGACACGCGATCTGCTCGCCAATATTCGCGAGGAGGCCGAGGGACTCGACGAGATGGTGCGGAACCTGCTGTCGATCACCAGAATCGAGTCGGGGGCGCTGGAACTGCGGCGCGACTGGGTCGATCTGCGCGAGATTTCCGCGCGGGTGATCGCCGCCACCCGGCGTCGCGGCGCGGCGCATCATCTGGTCCTGGAGTGGCCGGCCGACGTTCCGCTGGTGAATGCCGACGCGGCGCTGATCGAACAGGCGCTCGGCAATATCGTTGCCAATGCGGTCGCCCACACGCCGCCGACGTCGAAGATCGTGATCGATGCCGAGGTCGAACCCGGCTGGGTGCGCCTGCGGATCACCGACGATGGTCCCGGCATTGCCGCGGCGGATCTGCCGCAGATCTTCGAACGGTTCGTGCAGAGCGCCTCTGCCAAGGCCACGTCCAATGATCGTGGCGGCGTTGGGCTCGGGTTGGCGATTGCGCGCGGCATCATGCAGGCTCATGGCGGCACGGTTCTCGCCGTCAGTCCGGTCGAAGCCGGTCGCGGCACCCGGATGGTCTTGAGCTTCGTGAACACCGCTGCGACCGAGGTGCAGACATCATGAGCGGTAAACCGCGCGCGCTGGTGGTCGACGACGAGCCGGCGATCCTTCGCTTTCTGAAACCGGCGCTCGAAGCCAACGGCTACGAGGTCGCGCACGCCGAAACGGTGACCGACGCCGTCAAGCACATCGCGTCACAGGCGCCCGATATTGTCCTGCTCGATCTCGGCCTGGCCGATGGTGACGGCAAGGAGGTGATCCGGCAGGTGCGGAGCTGGTCCGACCTGCCGATCGTGGTGTTGTCGGCGCGCGAGCGAGAGGCCGAGAAGATCGCCTCGCTCGACCTCGGCGCCGACGATTACGTCAACAAGCCGTTCGCCACCGGCGAGCTGATGGCCCGGATGCGTGCGGCGATGCGTCACCGGATGCAACGCCACGACGAGCCGGCCGCGCTGACCGTCGGCGGGCTCGAGATCGACGCGGTGCGGCGGCGGGTGACGCGTGGCGGCGCAGAGATCAAGCTGACGCCTAAGGAATTTGAACTGTTGGCGTTTCTGGTCCGTCATGCCGGACGGGTGGTCACCCATCGGCAGATCCTGGCGGCAGTATGGGGCCCGGCCCACACCTCCGACACGCAATATCTGCGGGTCTATATCGGCCAGCTTCGGCAGAAGATCGAAACCCGGGCCGACGAGCCGCAGATCATCCTGACCGAGCCGGGCATCGGCTACCGGATCGGTGCGGGGGACGAACCGCAACGATAAGGTTCCTGGATGCCGCAAACTGGACATTCCACGGCCAAATGTTCACGGAAAAATCGTTGTCTTCGTGGTTCCGTCGTCTCACGAATGCAAATTCGTCGCATTCGTGATTGACAATTACTGCATTGCGATAGACTAAAGTTTGCAGTGCCGCGCCCCTCGCTGCGGGGCCGCCACGGGAGCGCCGAACGCCTCCCGTTCAGATGGCAGCGGTCCAGGCAGAGGAGCAGCGCCTTGAATTTCCTGACTAAAGCCTTCTACCAAATTCCCGTCGTCGGCTGGCTGGTGAAGGACGCCAAGCATGGCAGCCCGGAGGCGCCGTATTTCTTCCTGTTCAACGCCGTGGTCGTCGGCGCCGCGCTGATCTACACCTTCGGTTATCCGCTGGTGATCACCGTGGCGGTGGCCGGTGCGTTCGCCGGGATCGCCGGCCTGGTGGTGCTGACGGCGGGCGATGCCTTCGACAAGCGCTCTTCGCAGCCTGTGGCCGATGTCCGCCGCGCCAAGACGGGGACGGTGCGCCCGCTCAAGAAGGCCGCCTGATCGGCTCACGGTTTCTCCGGCAGACGATGCCGGTTCAGCTTTGAAATCAAAAATCCCGGCAGGTCCGACCTGCCGGGATTTTTCGTGGTCGCTTATGCGCGCCTCAGGCTTCGCCTTCGGCCGCACTCACCGGGGTTGAGGCTTACGCCGCTTCGTCGCGGAAGTGATACCAGCGATACAACATGCGCTGGCCGATCCGGCGGAACGGCGAGAAGGTGTGGGTCGGCAGCGGCGAGGTGAAGATCGGCAGATCCTGACCTTTGAAACGCTGTCCGGCGATCATCTGCGCCATGCGGCGTCCCGCTTGGGCCGAATACGACACGCCGTTGCCACCATAGCCGAGCGCATAGACCAGTTTCTGGGCCGGGTTGGGCTGGAAGATTCGCGGCATCATGTCGTGGCTGACGTCGACCCAGCCCCACCACGAGTAGTCGATCTCGATCCCCTGCAGCGCCGGGAATTTGCGGTGCAGGCCATCGATCAGGAGCTGCAGGTGCTTCGGATGATCGGCGTCGGCGCCGGTGATCGACGAGCGGCTGCCGATCTGGATGCGGTTGTCCGGCAGCAGACGGTAGTAGTAACGCAGCGTGCGGGTATCGGTCAGCACCAGCTTGGTCTTGAAGCCGGTGGCTTCGAGTTCGGCCGGAGTCAGCGGCCGGGTGACGATCGAGTTCGACAGGATCGGCATGCACCGGCCCCGCAGCAGCGGCGTCAGTCCCGGGGCCGTGTAGGCGCCGGTGGCGATCCCGACCGCGCGCGCCTTCACGGTGCCGCCCGGAGTGCGCAGATAGAACGCGCCGCCCCGCTCGGTGATCTCGATCACCGGGCTGCCTGGATGCACGGTGGCCCCAAGGTCGCGCGCCATCTGCTGATAGCCAAACGCGAGCTTGGCCGGATGCACGCCGGTGCCGCGCGGCTCCAGCGTCGCGCCGACCGCCTCGGCTTCGTTGAGGTAATCACTCCGGAGCTGGCCTGCCGAGATCACCTTGGTCGGCTCGCCGAACACTTCGCTCAGCACCTTGGCCTCGGCCGAGATCTTCTCGAAATTGCGCGGACGGTGCGCGATGTAGAGATGACCGCCGCGCTGCGCTTCGCAGTCGATCGGGCTTTGCCGGATCAGTTCCTCGAAGGTCTCGAAGCCGTCGCTGATTTCGGCGTGCAGCTTGAGCGCGATGTCCTGCCCCCAGCGCGCGATCCATTGCGAGCGCGTCAGCCGGCCGGCGGCGTTTTGGCCCTGGCCTCCGTTGCGTGTGCTGCAGCCCCAGGCAACGCGATTGGCTTCCAGCACCGCGGCTTTGATGCCGTGCTCGCGCGCAAGGAACACCGCGGAGGCGAGTCCGGTGAAACCCGAGCCGACGATCGCGACATCGACGTCGATGTCGCGGCTGATCGGACCGTCGTCTTCGGGGAGCGGACCGCAGGTCGCCGTCCAGTAGGTCGGCGCATAGTCGCGATTGAGGCCGGGGCCTTCGCTGACGAGCGGATCGTAGTGCGGATCGTAGGAGGCGAGCGGCGGGGTCTTGATGGGCTTGTTCATGCCGATGCCCCCGTCGCCGGCAGCACCGGACGATCCTTACGGAACGCGCTCTTGGTGCAGATCAGCCCGTCGCGGAAGCCGAACAGGTCGACGCCCTCGGCCTCGATCCTGCCGCCGTCCTTGGTGGTCGCGCGGAAGATCCATTCGGAGATGCCGCGGTCGCCGAACACGGCGTGGCGGGTGCATTCCCAGCTCACATCCGGGAAGGTGGCGAACGTCGTCTCGAACGCGGCGCGGACATCGGCCGTGCCTGCGATGCGGCGACCGCAGGCTTCGGGACCGGCCGCTGCATCGAACACGATGTCGTCGGTCATTACGGCCATCACGGCGGCGCCGTCGTGGCGGTTGAACGCGTCGAAGAGCTGATGCAGCGTCTGCAATCGCTGAGTATCGAGATCGGACATGTCGATTCCATCATGGTGGGCGCGCGAGCGTTTCCGTGGTTGACGCGGACTCGCCGGCAGCTTCGTGCGAAGCGTGTCACGAGCCGCCGCTCGCGCCTTAGAACCAGATGGCGCGGTCTCGGCGGACCAGACGCGAAGCACTAGCGTCTGGCCCAATGGCTTGGGCCGCGCTGGACCTTCGCGTTGGAAGCCGGATCGCCAAGGTGGCGTGATGATCAACATCGCCACCCGCATCGATCCCGCCATCGCCCCCGCCGTGTCGGAGGTGATCTCGCAACTTCAGGCCCGTCACCTGATCGGCAACGCCTTGGTGCCGTCTGTCGGCGGCGCCACGCTCGACGTCGTCGACCCTGCGACCGGGCAAGTGATCGGCAAGGCGCCAGCCGCGACCGGCGACGATGTCGCCCGTGCGGTTGCGGCTGCGTCGGCGGCGTTTCCCGGCTGGGCCGCAACGCCGGCACGCCAGCGCGGCAAGCTGATCGCCGCCGCGGCGCGCGCCATCGCGGAGCAAAGCGACGTCATTGCCACCGTGCTGGCGCTGGAAACCGGCAAGGCGATCCGCACCGAATGCCGCGGCGAAGTCGCGACCGCGATTGATATCACCACGATGTATGCGGGCCTCGCCTCGGAACTGAAGGGTGAGACGCTGCCGTTCGATCCGCAGATTCTCACCTACACCAGCCGTGAGCCGCTCGGCGTCGTCGCCGCGATCCTGCCGTGGAACGTGCCGCTGGTGCTGATGATGCTGAAGATCGCCCCGGCGCTGGTGGCGGGCAACACGGTGGTGGTGAAAGCCTCGGAAGAGGCGCCGTATGCGACCATCGAAATGGCGCGGCTGATGGCGAAGCTGTTGCCCGACGGCGTGCTCAACGTCATTTGCGGCACCGGCCGTGACTGCGGCGCGGCCCTGGTCGAGCATCCTGCGGTCGCCAAGGTCACGTTCACCGGCTCGCAGGCGGTCGGCGAGCTGATCTATCAGATGGCGGCCAAGAAGATCATTCCGGTCAGCCTCGAACTCGGCGGCAAGAGCCCGATGATCGTATATCCGGACGCCGATCTGTCGCGCACTGTCGCCGGTGCGATCGCCGGCATGAGGTTCACCCGTCAGGGCCAGAGCTGCACCGCCGCCAGCCGGATCTACGTCCACGCCTCGCTGATCGATGCTTTCGTGGGGGCGCTCCGCGAGGCGGTGAGCAAGCTGAAGATCGGCGATCCGCTGGACGAGGCGACCGATATCGGCACGGTGATCTCGCAGCGGCAGAAGGCCAAGGTCGAATCCTACATCGATCTCGGCGCGCGCACCGCGGGCGCCAAAGTGGATCGCTGCGGCGAGCTGCCCGGCGCGGCTCATCTGAAGGACGGTCTGTTCCTGCAGCCCACCATCATCACCGGCGTGCCGGAGGATTCGCCGCTGATGCGCGAGGAGATTTTCGGACCGGTGGTCTGCGTGCAGCCATGGGACGACGAGGACGACGTCATCGCGCGCGCCAACGACAGCGACTTCGGCCTGGCCGCGACGGTGTGGACCAACGATCTGCGCAGCGCGCTGCGCACCGTGCAGCGGCTCGACGCCGGCTACGTCCAGGTCAATCAGAACCTCACCATCCAGCCGAATCTGAGCTACGGCGGCTTCCGCAAGTCGGGCCTCGGCAAGGAAGCGTCGCTGGAGGCGATGCTCGAGCACTTCACCAAGAAGAAGACCGTCGTCATCGATATGCGGTGACGACGACGATGCACGAGCTGATCGCCGAGGCGTCTGCGAGTTTCCTGTTGACGCTGCCGTCGCCGATGGCGATCGCCGGCGTGCTGAGCGCGGTCCTGGCGGCCGCGCTGCTGCGCGGCTTCACCGGGTTCGGCTTCGCGCTCGCCGCGGTTCCACTGATGGGCATGTTCATGCCGCCCGCGAAGGCGGTGCCGGTCGCCGTGCTGCTGCAACTGCTCGGCGGGCTCAATGATCTGCGCCGCAATCATCGCGACTGTCACTGGGCGTCGCTGCGTTGGCTGATCGTCGGCGCGGTGATCGGCTCGCCGATCGGGGCGCTGGCGCTCAGCGTTGCGCCGGCGCCGGTGGCGCGGATCGTGATTGCGACCATCACGGCGGCGGCGGTGGTGGTGTTGGGTCGCGGCTTTGCCATCGAGAAGATCCCGTCGCCGCCGGTCACGACCAGCGTCGGCATATTGTGCGGTCTGTTCAACGGCCTCGCCGCGATGCCGAGCCCACCGGCGATCGTGTACTACATGTCGGGGCCGTTCCGCGCGGTCGCGGTGCGCGCCTCGCTGCTGGTGTTTTTCCTTGCGACCTCGATCGCCGGTTTCACCAGCATTGCGCTGGTCGGCCTTGCCACCGTGAATGTGCTGTGGCTGGCGGCGATGGCGCTGCCGGTGATGGTGCTCGGCACCTGGATCGGCGAGCAGGGCTTTCGCCGCGGCAGCGAGCGGCTGCATCGCCGGGTCTCGATCGCCAGCCTCGGCGGCGTCGCGCTGCTCAGCGCCGCGAAGGGGCTGTCCGAGCTGTTGTGAGGCAGACGTGTCCCCGTCATTGCGAGGAGCGTAGCGACGAAGCAATCCAGCTCTTTGCTCGGACCTCTGGATTGCTTCGCTTCGCTCGCAATGACGGCGGTGTTCTTAGCCTTCGAGCTGCTTCGCCAGCACCTTTCCGAGCCGTTCGATGCCGACTTCGATGCGGTCGGTGCGGATCGAGGAGAATCCGAGCCGGAAGCAGTGCCGGCTCGCGGTCTCGTCCATCGAGAACACCGCGCCGGGCTCGATGACGACGCCCTGTTCGAGCGCGGCCTGAGCTAATGCGGTGGCGTCGATCGAGGTCGGGCACGTTACCCAAAAATTGGTCGAGCCCGGCCCTCGTGAGAAACTGCAGCCGGGAAGGTGCTTCGGCAGCAGATGGTCGAGCAGTTTGGCGCGCTCGAGCAGGACCCGTCCGACCTGGGACAGATGCGCCCGATAATGCCCGAGACCGATGAACAGCGCCGCGACGCGCTGATTGTTGAGCGGCGGATGTCGCAGCATCAGCCGGCGCAGCGCGCGGAGTTCGCGGATCACCGGAGCGGGCGCGACGACGTAGCCGAGCCTCAGACCCGGCGCCAACGCCTTCGACAGGCTGCCGACATAGAGCACGTTGCTGGCGCGATCGATGCTCTTCAACGGCGGCAGCGTTGCCGATTCCGGCATCAGTTCGCCTTCGTAATCGTCCTCGACCACCACCACGTCACCGGCTGCGGCGGCCTTCAACAGCTCCACCCGTCGCGGCAGCGGCATCGTCACCGCGGTCGGGCATTGATGGCTGGCAGTGACGTAGGCCAGCGCACAGCTCTGGAACGTGGCATCCGGCACCAGCCCTTCGGCATCGACGGCCAGCGGCGCCACGTTCGGCGTCAGCATCCGGAAGATGTTGCGGGCGTCCGGATAGCCGGGCTCTTCGATGCCGACCTTGGTCTGCCCGTTAATGAACAGCGTCGCGATCAGATACAGCGCGTGCTGGGCGCCGATCGTCATCATGATCTCGTCGGCGCGGGCATGGATGCCGCGTCGCGGAAGGACCTGAAGCTGCAATTGCTCGATCAGGGCCGGATCGTCGCCGTCGATCAGGTCGCGCGCCCAATTGTTGATCTCAGGCACGCTGAGCGCGGCCCGCGCGCTTTCACGCCAATCGTTGGTGGGAAACAGGCTCGGATCGAACTGGCCGAAGATGAACGGATAGGGATGGGTCTGCCAGTCGAGCGGCTTGACGATGTTGCGATGCGCCGACGGCTTGACCGCGAACCGATCGGCCCAGTGTTCGTCGCCGCGGCTCGTGGCTTCGCTGAGACCGGGCGGATCGGTGGCGAATTTCTTCGGCAGGCCGGCGACGAAGTAACCACTGCGTTGCCGGGAGACCAGAAAGTTCTGATCGACGAGTTGCTCGTAAGCGATCACCACGGTGTTGCGCGACACCTTGAGCACAGTGGCGAGGTCGCGGCTCGACGGCATCTTCATGCCGAGCGGCAGCCGTCCGTCTTCGATCGCGGTGACGATGATCTGGCGAATCTGCAATTGCAGAAAGGAGCCGCCGCGATTGAGGCCACGGAACAGTGCGCCCCAGAATAGTTCGTCTTTGCCTAATGCGGCGGCATCCGAGGAGGCAATTGCATCGCCGTTAGGCGTGCGTGCCACAGTGGACTCCCGGTATGTGAGCTGTGCTAGCTTTCCCAAGACGCGATACCCTCACTGAGGCGATGACGCGAAACCGCTGCGATTCCGAAGCATGAAGCCTTTACAAGGCGGTTGCAAGAACCGAGCCATCGGGGGTGGCGGCTGGCGCATGGCCCTGGCTCCATCCGTGCTTGGCATCTGGCGCTAGTGCCGACGGGTCGATCGCTTCACGCTCGCAGTCGCAAGCTTGGAGACTAAGCGTGACGCCCGAAACCGTCGTTTATTCCGCCCGCAAGATTATCACCATGAACCCGTCGCGGCCGAGCGCGACGCATGTTGCGGTGCGAGACGGGCGGATCGTCGCCACCGGTAGCACCGACGAACTGATGGTGAGCGGCGCCCGGCTCGATACACGCTTTGCCGACAAGGTGCTGATGCCCGGCTTCGTCGAGGGCCACAGCCACATCATGGAAGGACTGATGTGGAAGCAGCCCTATGTCGGCGCGTTCGACCGGCGGTCGCCGGAGGGCAAGGTCGTGTCGGGGGTGCCGGACATCGAAGCGATCGTTGCCCGGCTGCAGCAGGCCGAAGCTGCGATGCCGGACGACGGCTCGCCGCTTTACGCCTGGGGCTTCGATCCGCTGCACATCGGCGGCAAGATGCTGACCCGGCAGGATCTCGACAAGGTATCGACCAAGCGTCCGGTGCTGGTGGTCCACGCCTCGTTCCACATCAACAACGTCAACACGCTGACGCTGGAACGTGCCGAGCTGCTCCAGGCCACCAACATCTCCGGCGTCGTCGCGGGAGCCGACGGACTGGCCAGCGGCGAGCTGCAGGGCATTCCGGCGCGGATGCGGCTGTTCCGCGCGCTCGGCCACAACCCGCTCGCCGGCACCATCACCGAAGCCGACGTCCGGCGCTACGCGGCGTCGTCCTGCGTGCAGGGTGTGACCACCATCACCGATCTGCACAACGACCTCGCGGATCCGACCATCGAGGTCTATCGCAGCGTGACCAGCGCCGCTGACTTCGGCGTTCGCCTGGTGCCGGCGCTGGCCGCGGTGTCGCACACACCGGAGCAGGCGATCGCCAAGCTCGAAAGCTTGCGCGGCCATGCCGGCGACAAGCTGCATTACGGCATCGTCAAGCTGGTGGTCGACGGTTCGATCCAGGGCTTCACCGCGCGGCTGCGCTGGCCCGGTTATCACAACGGCGCTCCCAACGGGTTGTGGTACATCGCGCCCGAAGAGCTGCCGCGGCTGGTCGAGGCTTATCACCGTGCCGGTGTCCAGCTTCACATTCACACCAATGGTGACGAAGCGACCGAGGTTGCGCTCGATGCGATCGAGGCGGCGCAGGTCGCAGCGCCGCGCCCCGATCATCGTCACACCTTGCAGCACTGCCAGATGGCCAGTGCGGCGCAGTTCCGGCGGATGAAGAGCCTCGGCGTCTGCGCCAATCTGTTCGCCAATCACCTGTACTATTGGGGCGACGCTCACTACGAGCTGACGATGGGGCCGGAGCGGGCGGCGCGGTTGGATGCCACCGGCACCGCGCAGCGGATCGGGGTGCCGTTTGCGATTCACTCCGACGCGCCGGTAACGCCGCTCGCGCCGCTGTTCACCGCATGGTGTGCGGTCAATCGCGTCTCATCGAGTGGTCGTGTACTGGGGCGGGACACCGAAGCGCTGACCGTCGAGCAGGCGCTTGCTGCAATCACGATCGGCGCGGCCTATACTTTGAAGATGGATCATCTGGTCGGCAGCATCGAAACCGGCAAGTTCGCCGACTTCGTCGTGCTCGACGAAGATCCGCTCGCTGTGCCGGCCGAACGGCTGAAGGACATCGCCGTCTGGGGCACCGTGGTCGGCGGCATGATCCAGGAGGCGCCCCGCGCATGACGGCAGCATCCGCGACCATTTCAGTCACGGTGATCGGCGGCTTTCTCGGCGCGGGCAAAACCACCTTCGTCAACCATCTGCTGCGCAGCGGCGGTCCTCGCACCGCGGTGCTGGTCAATGATTTCGGCGAGGTCAACATCGACGCGACGCTGATCGCGAGCCACGACGGCACTACGATGACGCTGACCAATGGCTGCATCTGCTGCAGTATCGGCACCAGCTTCATCGATACGATGTGCAAGGTGGTCGACGCCGCCGTGCCGTTCGAGCGGATCGTGATCGAAGCCTCCGGCGTTGGCGATCCGTGGAAGATCGCCGAGATCGCGCTGATCGAACCGTCGCTCCGTCTCGATCAGGTGATCGTGCTCGCCGACGCCAGCCGGATCGCGCAACTGGTCGATGATGCGCGGGTCGGCGACACCGTGCGCGGCCAGTTCGAGCGCTGCGACGTGGTGCTGCTGAACAAGACCGATCTGGTCGATTGCGATGCTCTGGCCGCCGCACAGGCTGCGGTGCAGAGGCTGCGCCCGGATGTCCGCATCGTCGCGACCGCCCAGGGGGCGATGCCGACGTTGGCGGAGTTGGAAACGCCTGTCGCGACCAGCGGCTTTCGTGCCGACGCCGCTGAACCGGGGCCGATCGATCACGGCTCGACGTTCAAGAGCTGGGCCTACCGCCGTGCCGGTCGGTTCGACCGCAACCGGCTGGCTTGCGCGGTCGACAAGCTGCCGCCGCAACTGTTGCGCCTGAAAGGCTCCTGCCGCCTCGCCGGAGAGGACGACGCCAAGGTGTTTCAGATGGTCGAGAGCGTCTGGAGCCTGTCGTCCGCCGACACCGGCGTTGCGGAGCCCGGCATTGTGCTGATCGGCGTCGGCACGGCCGACCTGCCCGCGCCGGCCGAGCTCGATGCCATCCTCGATCGCGCGCTCGCGAGCGCAGGGGGAGCGTCGTGACAGCGGCTCCCTCGTCCGAACCCGACCGCGGCGGTCTCGCTTCGGTTTCTATGAGCCATCCACGCCTCTCGACAGCGGAGTCCCGACCATGAAGTTGACCAAGCGATCCTTCCTCGCCGGAGCCATCGGCGGTGCGGCCCTGATCGGTCTGCCATTCGAATTCACCGCGCGGGCCGCGGAAGGTGGCGCTGGCGGCACGCTGGTGATCGGGTCGACCCAGGTGCCGCGGCATTTCAACGGCGCGGTCCAATCCGGCATCGCTACGGCACTGCCGAGCACCCAGATCTTCGCGAGCCCGCTGCGCTACGACGACAATTGGAATCCGCAGCCGTATCTGGCCGAGTCCTGGGAGGTGTCGAAAGACGGCCTGATGGTGACGCTGAAGCTGGTCAAGAACGCCACCTTCCATGACGGCAAGCCGGTGACGTCGGAGGACGTCGCGTTCTCGATCATGACGATCAAGGCGAACCATCCGTTCAAGACCATGCTTGCCGCGGTCGAGAGCGTCGATACGCCCGATCCGCACACCGCGGTGATCAAGCTGGCGCATCCGCATCCGGCGCTGCTGCTGGCGATGTCGCCGGCGCTGATGCCGATCCTGCCCAAGCATGTCTATGGCGACGGCCAGGACGTCAAGTCGCATCCCGCCAACCTGAAGCCGATCGGTTCCGGCCCCTACAAGCTCACCGAATACAAGCAGGGCGATTACTACACGCTTGAGAAGTTCGACAAATTCTTCATCCCGGGGCGGCCCAAGCTCGACAAGATCGTAGTGCGGCTGATCTCGGATCCGAACGCGCTGATGGTCTCGGCCGAGCGCGGCGACGTTCATGTGGTCCCGTATTTTACCGGCGTTCGTGACATCGAGCGGCTCGAGAAAGCGCCCAATGTCGTCGTGACCGACAAGGGCTTCGCCGGCATCGGCGCGCTGAACTGGCTTGCCTTCAACACCAAGAAGAAGCCGCTCGACGACGCCCGCGTCCGTCAGGCGATCGGCTATGCGGCCAACCGCGACTTCATCGTCAAGAAGCTGATGGCCGGCAAGGCGATGCCGGCGACCGGCCCGATCGCACCGGGGTCGCCGCTCGAGGAAAAGAATGTCGAGCAGTACAAATTCGACATCGCCAAGGCCAACAAGCTGCTCGACGAGGCCGGGCTGAAGCCGGACGGCAACGGCGTCCGCACCTCGCTGACGATCGACTACATCCCCGGCAACGACGAGCAGCAGCGCAACGTCGCCGAATATCTGCGGTCGGCTCTGAAGCGGGTCGGCATCAATCTCGAAGTTCGCGCCGCGCCCGACTTCCCGACCTGGGCCCAGCGCGTCGCCAATTTCGACTTCGACCTGACAATGGACACCGTGTTCAACTGGGGCGACCCGGTGATCGGCGTCGATCGCACCTATCTCAGCTCCAATATCCGCAAGGGCATCATCTGGTCGAACACCCAGCAGTATTCCAACCCGAAGGTCGACGAGATCCTCGGTCAGGCGGCCAAGGAAACCTCGCCCGAGAAGCGCAAGGCCCTGTATTCGGAGTTCCAGAAGATCGTCGTCGCCGATGCGCCGATCTTCTACATCAACGCCACGCCTTACCACAGCGCCTTCGCCAAGGGACTCGCCAGCCTGCCGACGACGATTTGGGGTGTCGCCTCGCCGCTCGATGAGCTGCACTGGGCCACGCCGCCGAAGAACTGACCCGCACTCTCGATCGACGAAGCATCAATGGCTCTCCTCACCCATCTTTTCGGAAAATTCGCCAACGCCGTCCTGCTGCTGCTGGCGGTGTTGGTGATGAACTTCTGCCTGATCCATCTTGCGCCGGGTGATCCGGTGCAAGTGATCGCCGGCGAGATGGGTGGGGCGTCGCCCGAAGTAATCGCGGCGCTGCGGGCGAAATACGGCCTCGATCACAGTCTGCTCGAACAGTTGTTCACGTATCTCGGTAAAGTGGCGCACGGCGACTTCGGCTACTCGTACTATTTCAACCAGCCGGTGCTCGGCCTGATCCTGCAGCGGCTGCCCGCCACGCTCTATCTGGCGGGGGCCTCACTGGTGGTGGCCGTGCTGATCGGTACGGTGCTGGGCGTGATCAGCGCGCGGCGGCCGAACGGTCTGCTCAGCCACGGCGTCACCGTGCTGGCGCTCGCCGGCCACGCGGCGCCGATCTTCTGGACTGGTCTGCTGCTGCTGCTGCTGTTCGGCTCGGTGTGGCCGATCTTGCCGGTCAACGGCATGACCGACGTGGTCGATCCGAAGACCGGCCTGGCCTATGTGGCCGATGTCGCCAAGCATCTGGTCCTGCCGTCGGTTACGTTGGGGCTGGTGTTCGTCGCGCAATATTCGCGGCTGGCCCGCGTCAACATGATCGACGTGCTGTCTGCCGACTACATCCGCACCGCTCACGCCAAGGGCCTGCCGGAGCGGGTCGTTCTGGTCAAACATGCACTGCGCAATACGCTGATCCCGATCGTCACCGTGGTCGGTCTGCAGTTCGGCAATCTGTTTGCCGGCGCCGTCCTGGTGGAGACCGTGTATTCCTGGCCCGGCATGGGCCGGCTGGTGTTCGACTCGATCCTGCGCCGCGACTACCCGACGCTGATGGGTGTGCTGTTCTTCTCCGCCCTCATGGTGATCGCCGCCAATATCCTCACCGACCTGGTGTACCGGTTGATCGACCCCCGTATCCGCGCAGGTGCCCGATGAGCACGATGGAGACTTCGCTCGCGATGGCACAGAAGCCCGCTCCCAGCGTCACCAAGGTTCCGGAGGCGGTCTCGCCGGCCCGGGCCGCGCTCCGGCAGTTCATGAAGAGCGCGTCCGGCGTCGCCGGCGCGATCCTGCTGTTGTTGCTGATCGCCGGCACCATCTTCGGCCCGTGGCTGCATCCGATCGATCCGCTCGACATCGTCGGAATGCCGTTCGCGCCTCCGGATGCCGACGCTCTGTTCGGGACCGACTATCTCGGCCGCGACGTGCTGGCCGGCCTGATCTATGGCGGCCGCGCGACGTTGACGGTAGGAGCGGTGGCAGCGCTGATCACGATCGTGATCGGCGTCACCGTCGGCGCGCTCGCCGGCTTCTTCGGCGGCTGGGTCGACTCACTTCTGGTCAAGATCGCCGAGTTCTTCCAGGTGCTTCCGCCACTGTTGTTCGCGATGGTGCTGGTCACGCTGTTCGGGCCGAAGCTGTCGACCATCACGCTGGCGATCGGCGCGGTGAGCTGGACCTCGGCGGCGCGGCTGACGCGCGCCGAATTCATGCGGCTGCGGGATCTCGATTTCATCAAGGCCTCACGCGCCGCCGGTGCCGGCAATCTGCACCTGATCCTGCGGGTGGTGCTGCCGAACGCGCTGCCGCCGATCATCGTGTCGGCGACATTGGCGATCGGCACCGCGATCCTGTTCGAGGGTGGCCTCAGCTTCCTCGGCCTCGGCGACCCCAACACCATGAGCTGGGGCCTGATGATCGGTCAGAACCGCAACTACGTGCTGGACGCCTGGTGGGCCGTGACGTTCCCGGGCGCAGCGATCTTCCTGGCGGTGCTCGCGGTCAGTCTGGTCGGCGACGGCGTCAACGATGCGGTCAATCCGCGGCTGCGACGGAGGTAACGATGACGCCGGTGCTTTCGGTCGAAAATCTCAGCGTCAGCATGACCAATCGCGACGGCGATCTGGTGCCGGTGCTGGAGAATCTGTCGTTCACCATCGACAAGGGCCGCACCATCGCGCTGGTCGGCGAATCCGGCTGCGGCAAGAGCATGACCGCGCTGGCGATCATGCGGCTGCTGCCGGAAGGATTCGTGATCACCGGCGGCCGAATCGTGCTCGACGGCGAGGACCTGCTCACTGCGCGGCCGAAGCGGATGCGAGCGCTGCGGGGCGATGCGATGTCGATGGTGTTCCAGGAGCCGATGACGGCGCTGAACCCGCTCTACACCGTCGGCGACCAGATCGCCGAGGTGCTGTATTATCACCGCCGGCTCAGCCGCAAGGATGCCGCCGAGCAGGCGGTGCAGTTTCTGAAGGCGGTGCAGATCCCGGCCGCCGAGCAGCGCGCCAAGGCGTATCCGCATCAGATGTCGGGCGGCATGCGGCAGCGGGTGATGATCGCGATGGCGCTGGCGTGCCGGCCGAAGCTCTTGATCGCCGACGAACCGACCACTGCGCTCGACGTTACCGTGCAGGCGCAGATTTTCGATCTGCTCGCCCAGCTCCAGGACGAGACCGAGACCGCGATCGTGCTGATCACCCACGATCTCGGCGCCGTCGCCGAGCTCGCCGACGAGATCGCCGTACTGTATGCCGGCCGCTGCATCGAGACCGGGCCGGCGCAGCGGATCGCCGCAATGCCACGCCATCCCTATACGCGCGGTCTGCTCGGCTGCGTGCCGCATCTGACGGTCGGGGTCGCCAAGCCGGACCAATGGACCGATCTCGGCGAGATTCCCGGCATGGTGCCGGGGCTCGGTAATCGCGGGCCGGACTGCGCCTTCCTGGCGCGCTGCGCCAACGCTTCTGAACAATGCCGTTCGAAGCCGCAGCCGCCGCTCGGAAATGTCGAAGCTGGGCATGCGGTGTCGTGCTGGCGCGCCGCGGAGATCGCCGCATGATGATCCACGAAGACCTCCGCCCGGCTGACGGCGATCCGTATCTGCTCGACGTCAACGATCTGGTGGTGCACTTCCGCGCCGGGCGGAAGCGGCGCTGGGGCAAGCCGTCGTTCGTCCACGCGGTCGACGGCGTCAGCTTCCGCGTCAAGCGCGGCACGACGTTTGGTATCGTCGGCGAAAGCGGTTCGGGCAAGTCCACCACCGCTCAGGCGATCATGCGGCTGGTGCAGGCGACCTCGGGGCAGGTGGTGTTCCGTGGTGAAGACATCATGCCGCTCACCGGCGAGCCGCTGCGCAAGGCGCGCAAGCATCTGCAGATCGTGTTTCAGGATCCGTTCTCGGCGCTCGACCCGCGCCGCCGCGCCGGCGACCAGATCCGCGAACCGCTCGATCTGCTCGAAATCGGCAATCGCAGCGAACGCGATGCCCGGGTGCGCAAGCTGCTCGCAGAAGTCGGCCTGCCGCCCGAGGCCGCCGATCTGTTTCCGCATCAGTTCTCCGGCGGTCAGCGCCAGCGGCTGTGTATCGCCCGCGCATTGGCGCCGGAGCCCGAGCTGATCGTGTGCGACGAGGCGGTGTCGGCGCTCGACGTCGCGATCCAGGCGCAGATCCTCAACCTCCTGAAGAAACTGCAGCGCGAGCGGGGCCTCACCTACATCTTCATCTCGCACGATCTCGGCGTGATCCAGCAGTTCTGCGACGAGATCGCCGTGATGTATCTCGGCAAGATCGCCGAGCAGGCGCCGGCCTCGGCGCTGTTCACCGCGCCGCGCCATCCTTACACTTGGTCGCTGGTGTCGGCGGCGGTGCCGCCCGGTCCGCTGCGCGACGAGCTGAAGGCCAAGTATCTGGTCAAGGGCGAGCCGCCGTCGCCGGTCGATCCGCCGCCCGGCTGTCGCTTCGCCCAGCGCTGCCCGTTCGCCGAGGCGCGCTGCCGCGAGACGCTGCCATTCCTCGACGCCACCGGTCACGAGCATTACGTCGCCTGCCACCGCAAGGACGAGATCGGTGTACCCGACTTCACGCTGCGCGCCGCGAGCGGGCCGATCGGTTAGTTGCTCGGCGGCGAATATCAATCACCGTCATTGCGAGGAGCGAAGCGACGAAGCAATCCAGCCTCGTGCGTTGAGCTGGATTGCTTCGCTTCGCTCGCGATGACGAAAGAAGCTACACCTTGGCGTCGAGCAGAGCCTTGCTCATCTCGCGGTCCGCCTTCAGCGAGGCGAGGTTCGCCGTGTAGCTGTATTTGGCGACCATCTGGCCGATGAATTCCTGTGCCAGATCGACGTTCGGGGCCGCCACCATGCCGTCGGCATTCGCGAACGGCGCCTGCGGGTCGGACACGGGAATGGTGGCCGGCGAGGACGTGCTGAGGCTGGTCTGGGTGCCCCCGGTCGGCGCATCGGTCTGATTGACCTGCAGCGGCTTGTAGGCCTGAGGCGTGCCGGCCGGTACCGTGCCGTTCGCGCCCGGCAACGCTCCGGTCGATTGCTGATTGGCGATGTTGCTGGCCGACACTTCAAGCCGGCGGGTCGCTGCTTTCAGGCCGGAGACGGCGATCGACGAAATGCTGGACATGGATGGGCTCGTTGCGGCGGACAGGTGTGGGCAGAAGACGCCCGCACCTTCCAACGATCCGTGCACCGCTTCGATGCAATTCGACCGAACCGGTTAGGACAATCTCCATCCTGCCGGTGCGCTCACGCAGCCTGCCTCAGGCCGGCTGAGCCGCCGGCCGCTCCGGACGCCGCCGCAGCTTGCGCCGGGTCCACAGCCAGACGCCGGTGATCAGCAGGCCGAGCAGCACCACCGAGGTGATGACGTTGAGCGTGCCGGACAGCCACGTCGACCAGTTGCCCTCGTGCAGCAGCCGCGGCCAATTGCGCGGCAGCGCGCTGACGCCTTCCGGCGTGAAGGTGTAGGCGCGCAGTTCGCCGTTCTCATAGATCCGCGCCATCATCCGCCCGCCGCGATTGGCGATCATCGCCAGATGCGAGACGTCGTGCGACTGAGCGATCTGCTGTACCGCATCGGTCAGCTTGATCGTCATCCGCGCCGGCGGCGGGCCGCTCGAAAACGTCAGTCCGGCAGCCATGCACAGCGCGGTGAGGGGACTGAGCAGCAGCAGCGGCAGCGTGAACCATGCCGCGCCCTTGTGCCAGCCGGCGAGACTGTTGCGCAGTCGCGGCAGTCCCATCAGGATGCCGACGGTCATCAGCACCGTCATGGCGATGGTCGAGGTGATCACCAGCCATCCGTAGCCGAGCAGGTGCTCGTGGGTACGGCGCGCCCACAGCAAGAGGTCGCCGGTAGAGTCGCTGGCCGCCGCAGCTTCGCCTGTCGCCAGATCGATCGGCGGCGCCTTGATGCCGAGCAGCCGCATCTGCTGGCCGGTGGCGTTGATGGCGAGTCCGCGGGCCTGGCCTTGCGGATCGTAACGTTCGATCAGCCCGGTCAGACGGGCGGCATCGAGCGCGCCGGCCGGCAACCCGCGACCTTGGAGCATCGGCTCGACCGACAGGATCAGTCCGGTGACGATGATGGCGACCAGCGGCAGCGCGAACACGAGGCTGGTCCAGCGATGCAGTTTGAGCAGAAGTGCGTTGTTCATGATGGGACTTCGGGTTGCGATCAGCGGCGAGAAGCAAACCGATCCCGTCATTGATCAGGGCCTGAACGTCGACGTCTGGCGTCGGCGCTCCTGGATTCGTCCGGCCGCCGCATGACCGCGGTCAGCCTTGATGTCGCGGCGAGCACATGCAGCGCCGGATGAGGCGGATGGAACGCGACGTGTTGTAGGCGCCCGAACCTATCGATTCGCTGACAGCTTCCGCAGAACACGAAGCCATTGGGTTCGATCGATCGCATCCTGATTCGGGGCTGGCAGTGCCGGCGGAGGTAAGCGGCTGACGTTGTTCTGTCCGGGAAATCCCGAATCACACGAGGTTGCGGTCTGCACGGCGGCTACGATCGCATCTGCCGGTCGTCGGTGCCGTTGTGCCCGAATGCGCGCGCTCGCATGCGTCCCGTTGCCGCGCTGTCGGCCGCCGAGCTCCCCTGCGGCCTCTCTCCGCCTCTCGAACGACGTTTGCTTGTCCGGCAAATCACCAACTCGCGCAGTCCGATGCTCGACGGTAACATTGCGGCGAGTGGTCCGTCGTGACGTTGCGCAATCGATGTCCGGCTGTCTGATCGAGCCGTCGTCGGCGTGCGTCCAAAGCGTGCGATGGTTGGCGGAGGCCTCACCCTTAGTAGTAGTTGCGCGGCCTTTAAGCGTGCTGAAACTTGCACCTGTTGAAATTCCCGGGTGTTGATAACATGCTGCAGTTGCAAACAGTCTGGTGACAATTCCAACAGGTATGGAGGTAGTATGCGCTCCTCATCGATGATCTTCTTCGGTGCCATCGCCCTCGTCGCCGCGCTGTCGGTGATGAATCAGGTCGGTGTGCCTCATCCTGCGTTGATCGAACCCGCTGTCGCCGCCACCCCGGTTGCGCCTCCGGTCAGCGCGTTCCGCACCGTGACGTCGTCGACCTGTTCGTCCAACGGCTGTCCGACTGCGTGCGAGGCGGATGAAGCGCTGATTTCCGCGATCTGCATCGGCCCGAGCAGCGCCAAGTTCAGCGACAACCTCACTCTGGAGAACGGGCAGATGACCGCGAGCTGCGGCCCGAGCTCCTCCTCGATCGTGGTGTCCTGCGCCCGCAAATAACGCAGGCAGTTCGCTTCTGGGAGCCGGCGGTTGATCCAACCACCCGCGGGCTCCCGTCAGTCTCAAAGGTCTTCTCCGATGCAAAACTGGTTCATCGCACTCGCGGTCGCAGTGCTTCTGCTCATCGGCTTCGCCGCCGGACCGATGTCCGTCGTCGTCGCTTTCCTGGCGTTCTGGGTCACGCTGTATCTGGTGTGGGCCCGCGACCTCGGCTTCAAGGACACCTGGTCGCGCTACGGTCTGCAGCGCGTCAAGCCGCCGTTCTGGGCGGCGGAAAACAAGATCTGGTTCTATCCGATTTTCGACGACCGGACCAAGGTCGTGAAAGCAGCCGCGGTGCCGCTACTGATCGTCGCGCTCAGCCTGATGCTGCCGACCTCGGTGGTTCGCATCGGGACCCTGATCGTGTTGGCGTGGTATTGCCTGGAGATCTACCGGTCGCAGAAGGGGATGGATCAGCTCGACCGCGCGCGCTTCAACTAATTCCGCGCTGCGCCGTTCGTTCGGCGTGTGCGATGACGATGCTGGAAACGGCGGGTGAGGGCAGGTCCCACACCCGCCGTTCGCACGTCGGCGGTTAGGCATCTTTAAGAGCTGATCAGTTAGTACTGGACGGCGCTGCAGATTTTGCGATCATGGCCGCGTGCAGGCGTCGTGCATGGGGCTCCGGCCTTGCGGTCGTCTGGTGCTTGATAGCCGGGGAGCCTCGAGGAGATCGCGATGGCAGAGAAAAAATCGTCCGACGTCATCCTGAACATGATGACCAAGAACCTCGATCAGGCGCGCGGCGCGATGACCAACTACCTCGAGTTCATCAGCAAGAGCATGTCGGTGGCGCCGATGGGGCAGAGCACTCAGGCCACCGCGCTGAAGGACTATGTCGATCGCAACGTCCAGGCGACCTTCGATTTTTCGCAAGCGCTCCTGCACGCCAAGGATTTTCAGGACGTCGTCCGGATCCAGACCGAATTCCTGCAGACGCAATTCCGGGTGCTCACCGACCAGGCCAAGGATGTGGTCGAGATGACCCGCCCCACCGTGATCGTTCCGCGCGACGGCTAGGTTGACTCGGCCCGAGCTGGGCTTCTCGCAACGGGTAAGTGCGGCGCAGCAGAGCGTGTCGCCGGGAACGGTGATGTCCGATCGGCATTGACCAGGGACTCGACGCGACCCGTTCAGACTTGGATGAGAGGCATGCTGAAATTTATTGTCCCGATGATTTCACTGACACTGATTGCCGGTCCGGCGCAGGCGCAGCAGCAGCGCCGCCCGGACCCCGGCTGTGGCCGCGATGTGTCGCGGTTTTGCCGCGCGGTGATGAATGAGTCCGACGGTGCGATCCTCAACTGCCTGCAACAGCATCGCGCCAAACTCAGCGCCAAATGCGCCAAGGTGCTGGCCGACCACGGGCAGTAAATGTCCCGGTGAGCGCATCGCGACGGAACAATAGCGACGCGCGGGATGCGATCAGGTCGAGCCGCCGCTGACGCCGGCGACCGGGAGCACTTCGGTCGCCGTGGTCCGATCGGGCGATTCTTCTTTCCAACGCACCGAGCCGAACGGCCGCTCCAGCATTCGTCGGACGCGTAACGGTTCCGGCCCGCGATGGAACGCGATCGCGCGCCGGTGCAGCGCTCGGTCGTCCTGGGTCGAGCGGCTGCGCTGGCGCAGATAGTCGAGCCAGGTCGGGCATTGATAACGCTCGGTCCACAGTTCCGGGTCGGCGACGTCGCGCGCAATCGACCACCCATAGGCTCCGTTGCGCTGCCGGCTGAGCTGCACTTCCTGCATCACGTTGTGAAACGCGCGCGCCTCGTCGGCGTGGACGCGGTAGTCGATCTCGATCACCACGGGGCCGCTGCGCGAGGTCAGGGCCAGCTTGACCTCCGGATCGTCCAGCAGCTCGGCGTCCTCGGTGCGGGTTCCGACCGGCGGCATCGGCAGTAGAAAAGCCAGCACTGGCGAGGCCAGCATTGCCAGCCCCGAGAGCAGCATCGACGTCGCGACGCCGGACAGGTCCGCGACGTGGCCCCACCCCCAGCTTCCCATCGCGATCCCGCCGGAGATCGAGGCTTGGAACGCGGCGAGCGAGCGGCCCGCCACCCACCGCGGCGCCGAGAGCTGCACACCGATATTGAACAGCGCGATCGCCAGCATCCATACGGCGCCGGCGATCACCAGAGCGGCGGCGGTGAGCAGCGGCGAGCGGCTGATTGCGATCACCGCCATGGCGACGCCCATGATCATCGCGCACAGCCGGATCGCCGCTTCGCTGCTCAGGCGCTGCCGCGCGATCCCGACATTGAGGGCGCCGATCACCGCGCCGATGCCGAAGGCGCCGAGCAGTAGGCCGTAGGTCTCGGCGCCGCTGTGCAGCAGGTCGCGCGCCACCAGCGGCATCAGGGCCAGCACCGAAGAGCCGGCGATGCCGGTCACCAGGGTGCGGGTCAGCACGATGCGGATCGCCGGCGAGTTGGTGATGTAGCGCACGCCGGAGACGATCGCGCGGTTCAGCCGCTCCGGCGGCAACCGAGGCGCTTCGCTCTCCCGGCGCCAGAGCAGCAGAACGATCAGCAGCGGCAGATAAAGCACCGCATTGGCGGCGAAAGCCGCCACAGCGCCGGCGGCCGCCACCACGATGCCGCCGACCGCCGGGCCGAAGCTGCGTGCGATGTTGTAGCTGATGCCGTTCAGTGCGACCGCTGCCGGCAGCGTTTCGGGCGGCACTTGTTCGGATACCGAGGCCTGCCAGGACGGGCCAAACAGCGCCATGCCGGTGCCGATCACGAAACAGAAGATCAGCAGGATGTTGGGTGTCACCAGGCCCAAATGTGCCAGCGCCGCAAGCGTGGAGGCCCCGCTGAGTCCGATACCGAGCGCCGCCAGTGCCACCAGGCGGCGGTCGTACATGTCGGCGATCGCACCGGCCGGCATCGCCACCAGCATGATCGGCAGCATCAGGGCGGTCTGCACCAGCGCCACCTTGTCGGCGGACGCTGTCATCTGCGTCATCGCCCAGGCGGCGCCGACGCCGTTGATCATCAGGCCGAGATTGGACAGCAGGCTCGCCAGCCAGATCCGCCGGAACAGCGCGTGCCGCAGCGGCGCCGCGATCCCGTCGCCGGAGAACAGCCCGCGCTTCGCCGTGCCCGCCATCTGGTGCCGCCCCTCCGCCGCCGTCCTCGCCGCCTCGCCGATTCACCGGCGCTGGAAACAGTGATGCCTGCGAAGCGCTCGCGCTGTCCAGAGCCAACGCTGCGAAGGTCTCAGGCCAAGGCGCGGCTCAAAGGTGTCGGCTGAGATCGGTGATGGTCGGGGCATCGCCGTTCAGCGGATTTTGCGGGTCGCGGCTGTAGCGCAGCGTTTCGAACCGCATCGCGCGGGCGTCGATCATCACCAGCCGTCCGACCAGCCCTTCCCCGAAGCCGACGATCTCGCGGATCGCCTCCAGCGCCATCATCGAGCCGAGCATGCCGGCGAGCGCCCCCATCACGCCGGCTTCTTCACAGCTCGGCACGGTGCCGGCCGGCGGCGGTTCCGGGAACAGGCAGCGATAGGTCGGGTTCGGCTCGCCCGCTGCATTGCGTTCATGGGCGCGGATCGTGGTCAGGGATCCGTCGAACTGGCCGAGCGCGGCGGTGACCAGCGGCTTCTTGGCCAGATAGCAGGCGTCCGAGACCAAATAGCGCGTGGCGAAATTGTCCGAGCCGTCGAGCACCAGGTCGCATCCGCCGATCAGTGCCAGCGCGTTGGAGCCGTCGAGCCGCACCCGGTGCGGCACCACGCGGACATTGGGATTGAGCGCGAGGATCCGGCTCGCTGCGCTGTCGGCCTTGCGGGCGCCGATGTCCGGCGTGGCATGGATCACCTGACGCTGCAGGTTCGACAGCGTGACGATGTCGTCGTCGACGATATCGAGCATGCCGATGCCGGCGGCAGCGAGATACATCAACACCGGCGCGCCGAGCCCGCCGGCACCGACCACCAGCACCCGCGCGTTCTTCAGCGCCGCCTGCCCAGGGCCACCGACATCGCGCAGCACGATGTGGCGGGCATAGCGTTCCAGTTCTTCGGCACTCAGCATGATCGGATGGTATCCTTCACTTCCACGGCCGGGCCGGCACCGTCATTTGGAAGACGCGCATCCGGTTCATCCTTTCCTGCCGCCGAATGGGGAAGGGGCAGGCGAGTTGTCACGCTGCGGGCCGCGTCGAACCGGCGCAGCATTGGCGCCGACCAAGCGGGTGTGATTATTTGCGCATGGCGCAACGTTGTTCGGGAATTGTCATGAGATCGATGCTGGCTGCAACCCTGATCGTCGCCGGTGCCGCCACGCTGGCGGTGCATGGCGTGCACGCTGCACCGAAGCAGGCCGCAGCACCTCCGGCGGCGCAGACACCGGCCGAGACGGCGAAGACGCTGACCCTCGCCGAGCGGCAGGCGATTCAGTCTGATCTCGCCTGGACCGGCGATTACAACGGTCTGATCAACGGCGAGGTGTCCGACCGGATGATCACGGCGATCAAGCAGTTCCAGACCAACCAGGGCCACAAGCCGACCGGGGTGCTCAATCCGCAGGAGCGCGGACAGCTCGCCCAGGCTTCGCGCAAGCTGCAGGCCAGCGTCGGCTGGAAACTGGTGTCCGATCCGGTCACCGGCGCGCGGCTCGGCGTGCCGACCCGGCTGGTCCCGCAGCAGGCTTCCGACGCCAACGGGACGCGCTGGAGCTCCTCCACCGGCACGATCCAGGTCTCGCTTGCACGGCGCAAGGAGGCGAACCTTTCGACTGCCAAGCTCGCCGACAGGGAAAAGAAGGAGCCCGGCCGCAAGGTCGAATACAGCGCGGTCAAACCGGACTTCTTCGTGCTGTCGGGCACTCAGAACCAGAAGAAGTTCTACATCCGCGGCAGCTTCAAGGATGCCGAAGTGCGCATCCTCACCGTGCTGTACGATCAGGCCACCGAAGGCACGATGCAGCCGGTCGTGGTGGCGATGTCGAGCGCCTACAATCCGTTTCCGGCCGGCGTGCAGGGCGGCCCGCCGCCGCGCAAGAAAGTCGAGTATTCGACCGGCACGATCGTCGGTGCCGACGGCGCGATCCTCGCCGATCGCGAAGCGGTCGACGGCTGCCTGTCGATCGTCGTCGCCGGCTACGGTCCAGCCGATCTAGCGGATCGCAGCAAGGAGCACGAACTGGCGCTGCTACGAATCTACGGTGCGTCCGAGCTGAAGCCGCTGCCGATCGGCGGTGCTGCCGCTAAGCCCGGGCTGGTCGAAATCACCGGCGTCGCCGATCCGCAGAGCCAGGGCGGCGGTGCGGCCGTTACCACGGTCAAAGCCCAGATCGCTCCGGCCGGCAGCAGCGCTGGCCTCGCCGTGACACCGCCGCCGAGCCTCGGCTTTTCCGGCGCGCCGGCACGGGATGCGGACGGGCGTTTCGCCGGGCTGACGACGCTGCGTCTGCCGCTGGTCGCAGGACCGGCGGATGGCGCCGCGGTACAAGCGTCGCTGATTTCAGCCGACATCGTCCGCGGCTATCTCGCCGGTCTCGGCGTCAAGTCGGCCGATGGCAGTGCCAAGGACATCAAAACGAGCGTCGTCCGGGTGATCTGCGTGCGGAAGTAAACGGTCTAGTGCCAGAGTTACTTCTGGCACTTCGGGCACCAGAACGTTGATCGCCCGTTCTGCACGAAGCGCTGCACCGTGCCGCCGCAGGTCGGGCACGGCTCACCCTCGCGGTCGTAGACTTTGAAGGAGTGCTGGAAGTAACCGAGTTCGCCGCTGGTCTGGCGATGGTCGCGCAGTGACGAGCCGCCGGCCTTGATCGCTTCGCTCAGCACCTCGCGGATTGCTTCCGTCAGCAGAACCGCGCGGTCGGTCGGTTCCTCCTTGCGATTGGCCAGGGTCGAGGCTTTTCGCTTGGGCGACAGGTGCGCACGGAACAGCGCTTCGCAGACATAGATGTTGCCGAGTCCGGCGACGACGCGCTGGTCGAGCAGGGCTGCCTTGAGGCTAGTCTGCTTGCCGGCGCAGGCCTTCGCCAGCAGGCTGGCGTCGAATGCGTTGCCGAGCGGCTCGGGGCCGAGGCCCTTCAGATGGGGTTCGGTGTCGATCTCGCTGCGCGGAAACACCTTCATGAAGCCGAACCGGCGCGGGTCGTTGAACACGATGCGGGCGCCGGACGCCATGTCGAACACGACGTGGTCGTGGGTGCGGTTCTCGCCGCGCGGATAGTGGAACTCGCCCGGCGTGGTCTCGCCGTCGGCCTCGACCACCCGGAACGAACCGGACATCCCGAGATGCATCAGCAGCACGTCGCCGCTCGACAGATCCGCGAGCAGATATTTGGCGCGCCGGCCGAGGCCGGTGACGGTCTGGCCGGTGAGGCGGGCGACGAAGTCCTTCTGCAGCGGGAACCGCAAATTCTCCCGGTGCGCCACCGCGCGGTCGATCCGGAAGCCCTCCATCGCCGGCTGCAGCCCGCGGCGGACGGTCTCGACTTCGGGGAGTTCAGGCATGGGCGGCTCGTCGCTTGGCTTTTCCCGTCATTGCGCGCGCAGCGAAGCGATCCAAGGCCGCTCGGGCAGCCTCAATTGCTTCGCTGCGCGCGCAATGACGGGGAAGGCTTGATCCGTCTCGAAAATTCCTGCCCCAAAGCTAGGGCATTCAGGCAATAGCGCCTCCGCATTAGGCGCGCTATATGGTCCGCCGCGGACCGCGTTTTTTGTTTCGGGCGGCATTCGGCCCGAAAAGCGGTCCGCGCGCAGGAGTTGAAGGCATGACTGAGCCGGGCGAAACCACGCATTTCGGCTATCGCGACGTTCCGCTGGACGAGAAGCAGACGCTGGTCAACGACGTGTTTCACAGCGTCGCCGGCCGTTACGACCTGATGAACGATCTCATGTCGGGCGGCATGCACCGGTTGTGGAAGGACGTGATGATCACGACCCTCAACCCGCCGCGCGACGACACGCCGTTCCGGCTGCTCGACGTTGCCGGCGGCACCGGCGACATCTCGTTCCGCGCCGCCAAGGCCTCGGGCGCCGGCTTCCATGCCACCGTCTGCGACATCAACACCGACATGCTCGAAGTCGGTCGGCAGCGCGCGGTCGAACGCAATCTCGACGACAAGGTTGATTTCGTCGAAGGCAACGCCGAGAGCCTGCAATTCGACGATCGCAGTTTCGACGCCTACACCATCGCGTTCGGCATTCGGAACGTGCCGCAGATCGATCTGGCGCTGAAGGAAGCCTATCGGGTGCTGAAGCCGGGCAGTCGGTTCCTGTGCCTCGAGTTTTCGTCGGTCGACGTGCCGGGCCTGTCGAAATTGTACGATCTGTTCTCGTTCAAGGTGATCCCGGAGATCGGCCGCGTCGTCACCGGCGATGCCGACAGCTACCAGTATCTGGTCGAATCGATCCGCAAATTCCCCAAGCCCTACGACTTCGCCGAGATGATGCGTGACGCCGGCTTTGCGCGCGCCAACTGGCAGGTGATGAGCGGCGGCATCGTCGCGCTGCATTCGGGCTGGCGTTTGTGATCGCAGCACTCACTCATGTGGCGCGGCTCGGCCGCGCCGCCTTCGTGTTCGCGCGCGAGGGCGTGTTCGGCGTGGTCGATCCGGGGCTGATTCCGCCTGCCGGCCAAGTGCCGGTGCGGCTGGCACGTCTGATCGAACGCCGCGGCGCCAAGTCCGGGGCGCGGCTGACGCGTGCGCTGACCCGGCTCGGCCCGGCCTATCTCAAGCTCGGCCAATTCCTCGCCACCCGCCCCGACGTCGTCGGCGTCGCGATGGCGCGCGATCTCGAGAGCCTGCAGGATCGGCTGCCGCCGTTCTCCCAGGACGAGGCCGAACAGGTGATCGCGACCTCGCTGGAGCGGCCGCTCCGCGAGCTGTTCATCAGTCTCAGCCCGCCGGTGGCGGCCGCCTCGATTGCTCAGGTGCATCGCGGCGAGGTCGAAGTCGACGGCGTGCGCAAGCAGGTCGCCGTCAAGGTGCTGCGGCCGAACGTTTCGGCGCGGTTCAGGCGCGACCTGTCCGACTTCTTCTACGTGGCCGAGAAGGCCGAGATGTACTCCGCCGAAGCGCGGCGGCTGCGGCTGGTCGAAGTCATCAACACCATGTCGCGCTCGGTCGCGATGGAGATGGATCTGCGGCTGGAAGCGGCCGCGGCGTCCGAGATGGCGGAGAACACCAAGGACGATCCGGACTTCCGTGTCCCCTCTGTCGATTGGGATCGCACCAGCCACAACGTGCTGACGATGGAGTGGATCGACGGCATCCCGCTGAACGATCACGCCCGTCTCAAGGAAGCCAACGTCGACACCGTCGAGCTCGGCCGCAAGGTGATCCAGAGCTTCCTGCGCCATGCGCTGCGCGACGGCTTCTTCCACGCCGACATGCATCCGGGCAATCTGTTCCTGGATCGCGACGGCAAGCTGGTGGCGGTCGATTTCGGCATCATGGGCCGGCTGCTGCCGAAGGAGCGGCGCTTCCTCGCCGAGATCCTGCTCGGCTTCATCACCCGCAATTATCGCCGCGTCGCCGAGGTGCATTTCGAAGCCGGCTATGTGCCGCCGCATCATTCGGTCGAGAATTTCGCGCAGGCGATCCGCGCCATCGGCGAGCCGATCCACAATCGCACCGCCGAAGAAATCTCGATGGCCAAGCTGCTGACGCTGCTGCTCGAGGTTACCGGCCTGTTCGACATGCGGACCCGGCCGGAGCTGATCCTGCTGCAGAAGACCATGGTGGTGGTCGAAGGCGTTGCGCGGTCGTTCGATCCCAAGCTCGACATCTGGAAGGTCGCGGACCCAGTGGTGCGCGAGTGGATCCAGCGCAATCTCGGCCCGATCGGCAAGGTCGAGGGCGCGCTCGCCGGCGCCGGCGAGCTCGGCCACACCCTGACCAGCCTGCCGACCATCGTGTCGCGTGCCGTCACCGTGCTGAACCAGCTCGAGGTCATGACCAAGGATGGCCTGGTGCTGGCGCCCGAGACGATCGCCGCGATCGGGCGAACCGAGCGCGGCCGCACCCGCGGCCGGACGGTGGCGCTTTGGGTGATTGCCGCAACCTTCATCGGCGTCCTGATCGCGCTGTCGCGCATGATTTGATCGCATTGCATTCATCTCTTGAATGCAATGCGGGTGTCGATTAGCCTTTCCGCATGGCCAATCTGACGATCCGCAAGCTCGACGACGTCCTTAAAGCCGAACTGCGCCAGCGCGCGGCCGCCAACGGCCGCTCGATGGAGGACGAGGTTCGGGTGATCCTGCGCGACGCCTGCCACAGGCGGCTCGGCTTCGCGGAGTCCGCCTCGGCTGATCCGTCCGGCCCTGCAGCTCCGGCGGCCGATGAGCCGGCGGACGGCGTGCGGTCCCTGCCGCAGCCGGGCGGCGCGCGGGTGACGCTGATCGTCGGCGGCGGCATCGCAGCCTACAAGGCGATGGATCTGATCCGCCGGCTGAAGGAGCGCGGCGCCGATGTCCGCGTGGTGCTGACCAAGGCCGCCCAGCAATTCGTCACGCCGCTGACGGCGAGCGCGCTGTCGCATCAGCGCTGCTACACCGACCTGTTCGACCCCTCGAGCGAGTTCGATGCCGGGCATATCCGCCTGGCGCGCGATTGCGACCTGATCGTGGTGGCTCCGGCGACCGCCGATCTGATGGCCAAGATCGCCGGCGGCCATGCCGACGACCTCGCCACCGCGATCCTGCTCGCCACCAACCGCCAGATCCTGCTGGCGCCGGCGATGAACCCGCTGATGTGGAACAACGCCGCGACCCGGCGCAACGTCGCCCAGCTCAAGCAGGACGGCGTCGCGCTGATCGGCCCCAATGCCGGCGAGATGGCCGAGCGCGGCGAAGCCGGCGTCGGCCGGATGGCGGAACCGACCGAGATTGCGGCCGCGGCTGAAGCGCTGTGGCGGCCGCAGCCGCCGAAGCCGCTGCTCGGCAGGCGGGTGCTGATCACCGCTGGCCCGACCCACGAGCCGATCGATCCGGTCCGCTACATCGCCAACCGCTCGTCCGGCAAACAGGGCTACGCCATCGCGGCTGCGGCGGCTGCCGCGGGGGCCGAGGTGGCGCTGATCTCCGGCCCTGTCGATCTCCGGGCGCCGGCGGGGGTCGACTGCACCCGCGTTGAGTCCGCACGCGAGATGCTCGCCGCCGTGCAATCCGCGCTCCCGGCCGATGTGGCGATCTTCGCTGCCGCGGTGGCGGACTGGCGCGTCGCCAGCGAAGGGATGCAGAAGCTCAAGAAGGGCGCGGGCGGGCCGCCGCCGTTGCAGCTCACCGAGAATCCCGACATCCTCGCCACGATTGCGAAGCTGACCGAAGGCCGGCCGCCGCTGGTGATCGGCTTTGCGGCCGAAACTGAAAACCTGATCGATAACGCCACCGCCAAGCTCGCCCGCAAGGGCTGTGACTGGATCGTGGCCAATGATGTGTCTCCGGCCACCGGCGTGATGGGCGGCGACCGCAACACCGTGCATCTGTTGATGCGCCATGGCGCCGCCACCGATCTCGAATCGTGGCCGCTGATGACCAAGGACGAAGTCGCGACCGCGCTGGTGGCGCGGATCGCCCAAGCAATGGCAGTTCCCGCATGAGCCAAGTGATCACCGTTTCGATTCGCCATCTGCCGCACGGCGAAGGCTTGCCGCTTCCGGACTATCAGACCGCGAACGCCGCCGGGCTCGACCTGATCGCGGCGGTTCCGCAGGGCGCACCGCTGACGCTGCAGCCGGGGCGCTATGTGCTGGTGCCGACCGGGCTCACCATTGCGCTTCCGGAGAACTACGAGGCTCAGGTGCGGCCGCGCTCGGGCCTCGCCGCCAAGCACGGCGTCACGGTGCTCAATGCGCCGGGCACGATCGATGCCGATTATCGCGGCGAGATCGGCGTGCTGCTGATCAATCACGGCACCGAACCCTTCACCATCTGCCGCGGCGAACGCATCGCCCAGATGGTGATCGCGCCGGTCGGCCGCGCGCGGTTCGTCGCCGTCGACGCACTGCCGGAAAGCGGCCGCGGCGCCGGTGGGTTCGGATCGACCGGCCGCTGAGTAGCGGCTCCGCATTGAGGTGATACTTCCGCGACTCAACTAGATTTAGTGTCAAGCACGGCCGGAATCCGCGTCGGAAAATATAAACCGTCCGTTTACGAACGGTCCTGCCTCCGTTCACGGTCTGGACTCTTACCCCCCGAGTCGTGATGGCGATAATGTCCCGTGATTCGGCTATGGTGCGGCTTGTCAGTTGCGCCGTGCGGTTTGGGGCAATCGATGTCAGGCGTATTGGGGTCCATACGTCGGACCAGTCTGTCGTGCACGTCGCTGGTGCATGGTCTGGCTGGGACGGCCGTGATGGTCGTGTCGTCGCCGGCGCGAGCCGCAGACGATCGCCTGGCCGCCGTCACCTCGTCGCTGCTGATCGATCTCAATCGCCACGAGATGATGACGCTGATCGTCGCGCTCGCGGCGCTGGGCTTTTCGGTGATGGCGGCGATCGTGCTGGTCCGGACGCGGCAGCGCGCGGTCGAGCGCGAAGCTGCGCTGCGCGCCGACCTGATCGGCCTGCAGGCGGAGTCCGATCGGTTTCAGGCGCTGCTGTTCGCAGAGCCGCAGGTGCTGGTGTCCTGGACCGCGGGTGAGAGCCGGCCGCAGATCAGCGGCGACACCGCCTTGTTCATGCCTCCGGACGCCCAGAACCGTCAGTCGCAGCGCATCCTGGCATTCGGCACCTGGCTGCCGCCCGAGCCGGCGCTGCAGATGGATCACGCAGTCGATGCGCTGCTCGACAAGGGCGAGGGGTTCCTGCTGCAGCTCGTCACCTCCGGCGGTCGAGCGATCGAAGCGATGGGCCGTGCCGTCGGTGGACAGGCGGTGGTGCGGATTCGCGAACTCAGCGGCGTGCGCCGCGAGCTTGCCGACATGACCCGGCGGTTCAAGGCGCTGCAGGAAGAAACCGAAATGCTGCGCGGCTTCGCCACCGCTGCGCCGTGGCCGATCTGGACCCGTCGCACCGACGGCACGCTCAGCTTCGCCAACGCCGCCTATGCGCGCGCGACCGATGCCAGCGACGCTGCGGACGCGGTCGGCCGCAATCTCGAGCTTTTGGATTCGGGCGATCGTGCCGCGCTGGCCCGTTCGCTCGGTGAAAGCGCCGAGTTCGCCGGCCGGCTGCCCATCGTGGTCGGCGGCGAGCGCCGCTATTACGACGTGCGGGCGCTCAAGGTGAACGGCGGCAGTGCCGGCATCGCGGTCGACGCCAGCGAAACCGCTGCGCTGGGCGCAGCGCTCGAGCGGATGGCGGATGCGCACCGGCGCACGCTCGACCAGCTCTCGTCCGGCGTCGCGGTGTTCGACGCCCAGCGCCGGCTGGCGTTCTACAACGACTCCTATCGCAAGCTGTGGAGCCTCGATCGCGTCTTCCTCGACGGCCACCCCGACGACTCCAGCGTGCTCGACCGGCTCCGCGCCGAACGCAAGCTGCCGGAGGAGCGTGACTTCAAGGCCTGGAAGAACAAGCTGCACGAAGCCTATCGGGCGGTCGAAGCCGAAAAGGACGTCTGGTATCTGCCGGACGGCCGCGCCGTCAGCATCGTCACCACGCCGAATCCCGAAGGCGGCGTCACCTATCTGTTTGACGACGTCACCGAAAGCCTCGACCTCAAGCGTCGCTACGGCGGCCTGATCGACGTCCAGCGCGAGACGCTCGACAACCTCTCCGAAGCGGTCGCGGTGTTCGGCTCCAACGGCTGCGCGCAGTTGTTCAATCCGCCGTTCGCGCGGATGTGGAACCTGACCGCGGAGTCGATGCAGAGCCAGCCGCACATCGAGGCGATCGAGGAGTGGTGCCGGCCGTTGTTCGACGACGACGTGTTCTGGCAGGCGCTGCGCGGTGCCATCACCGGCATCGACGATCGCCGCCACGTTCTGCTCAAGCTGGAGCGGAAGGACGGCAGCGTGCTGGCGTGCAAGACCATGCCGCTGCCCGACGGCGCCACGATGCTGACGTTCCAGGACATCACCGACACCGAGAACGTCGAGCGGGCGCTGCGCGAGCGCAACGAAGCGCTGGAGACGGCCGATCGGATCAAGATCGATTTCGTCCACCACGTCTCCTACGAGCTGCGGTCGCCGCTGACCACGATCATCGGTTTCGCGCATTTCCTCAGCGATTCCTCGACCGGACCGCTGACCGACAAGCAGGCCGAGTACGTGAATTACATCACGACCTCGACCAACGCGCTGATGGCGATCATCAACAACATCCTCGATCTCGCCAGCATCGATGCCGGGGCGATGACGCTCAACCTCGGGCCGATCGACATCCGCAAAGCGATCGACGCCGCTGCCGAGGGCATTCAGGATCGGCTGGCGCGCGACCAGATCGCCCTGCAGATCGACGTCGATCCGACGATCGATCGCTTCATCGGCGACGAGCGGCGCGTCGTGCAGGTGCTGTACAATCTGCTCGCCAATGCGATCGATTTTTCGCCGCCGCAAGGGACGGTTCGGCTGGCCGTGCACAAAGGTGAGCAGCGCGTGGCGTTCACCGTCGCCGACGCCGGGCCGGGAATCGCGCCGGCGTTCAAAGAAAAAATGTTTGATCTGTTCGAAAGCGATCCGCAGGGCTCGCGGCATCGCGGCGCCGGGCTCGGGCTGTCGCTGGTGCGCTCGTTCGTCGAACTGCACGGCGGCAAAGTCCAGGTCGAGTCGGCGGTTGGCCGCGGCACCTCGGTGACCTGCGAGTTTCCGATCGAGCCCGCCGCCCAACGTCACGCCGCCGAATGAGCGCGGCGGCGACATTCTCGGTCGCGCTCGCGAACGAGGTTGCGACCACGCGGCTGATGGCGGAAGTCGCGCTGCTGATCGGCTCCGGTGATGTCGTGACTCTGTCGGGCGATCTCGGCGCCGGCAAGACCGCTGCGGCGCGGGCGATGATCCGCTATCTGGCCGCGGACGACACGCTGGAAGTGCCGAGCCCGACCTTCACGCTGGTGCAGACTTACGATTTACCGCCGTATCCGCTGCTGCATGCGGATCTCTACCGCGTCGAGGATCCGTCGGAGCTGGAAGAGATCGGGCTGTCGCCGCTGCCGGACGGCACCGTGGCGCTGATCGAATGGCCCGAGCGTGCCGCGTCGGAGCTGCCGGAAGACCGCATCGATATCGCGCTGAGCCATCGCCCGGCGCTGGGCCCTTCGGCGCGCGCTGCGGAGATCACCGGTCACGGCAAGGCCGTGAAGCAGGTCGAGCGTCTCGCCGCGCTGCGCAGCTTCATCGAGACCGCCGGCTATGCGGACGCCGAGCGCCGCCACATGCCGGGCGACGCCTCGACGCGCTCCTACGCGCGGCTGCAGCGCGGCGGCGAGAGCGTGATCCTGATGAACGCGCCGCGCCGTCCGGATGGTCCGGCGCTGTATGCCGGCAAGAGCTACAGCGCAGCGGTGCATTTGGCTGAGGACGTCCGGCCGTTCGTTGCCATCGCCCAGGGGCTGCGCGAACGCGGCTTCTCGGCGCCCGCGATTCATCACGCCGATCTCGACGCGGGCTTTCTGATCACCGAGGACCTCGGCAGCGTCGGCTTCGTCGAAGGCTCCCCTGCGGGGCCGGTGGTGGAGCGCTATCAGGCTGCCGCCGACATGCTGGCGGCGCTGCATGCCAGGCCGCTGCCGGATCATCTGCCGCTGTCGGCGCGCGAGAGCTACGCGGTGCCGAGTTTCGACGAAGACGCGATGATGATCGAGGTCGGGCTGATGCCGGAATGGTATCTGCCGGATCGCGGCGCGCCGCCGACCGAGGTGCTGCGCGCCGAATTCGCCGCGCTGTGGCGCAAGCTGCTGGCCGGCATCGCGGCCGAGCCGCGGACCTGGGTGCTACGCGATTATCACTCGCCGAATCTGATCTGGTTGGAAGGCCGTCCCGGTATCGAGCGCGTCGGGATCATCGACTTCCAGGACACCGTGCTGGGCCCTGCCGCCTATGACGTAGTGTCGCTGCTGCAGGATGCCCGGATCGACGTGCCCGAGGCCGTCGAGCTGTCGCTGCTCGGCCGCTACGTCAAAGCCCGGCTCGCCGCGGATCCGGAGTTCGATGCCGCCGGTTTCGCGCGGCTCTATGCGGTGATGTCGGCGCAGCGGAATACACGGCTATTGGGAACTTTCGCTCGACTCAACCGGCGGGACGGCAAGTCGCAGTACTTGAAGCATCAGCCCCGGGTGTGGGCGTATCTGGCGCGTTCGCTGGCGCATCCGGCGCTCGCCGAGGTCCGGGCTTGGTACCGGGACCATGTGCCGCCACCGCTCTGATGCGGCCGATTTCTTTTACCCATCTTTAGCGCAGCGCTCGTAGCTTTGCGGGGCGGGGCGCCGCGGCATGGCCGGGCGGCACGAAGACCAAACTGCAGGACGACGAGATGGTTGCCGAACGCAATAAGGACGGTCGCGTTGTATTCGATCGTGGGTTGCGCGCTCAGATGATGGCGATCGACGGCACCTGGCGCCGTCCCTGCCTGATCGAAGACGTCTCCGAACTCGGCGCCAAACTGACGATCGAAGGCTCGGTCGAAGGGCTCAACCTCAAGGAGTTCTTCCTGCTGCTGTCGTCCACCGGTCTGGCCTATCGGCGTTGCGAGCTGAGCTGGATCAATGGCGACCAGATCGGCGTGAGCTTCCTCCGTCTCGACAAGAAAAAGAAACGCCCCGCGGCCCAGGCCGAGGACGCCTGACCTGCTCCGGGAGCGCGTTTCCGGGTGTCCCGCCGAGCGTCGCCCGGCGTCGTATCTCCGTCATGATCCCCGACTACCCAGAGGCCGCCTCCGATAGACCGTTCGGAGCAGCATGATACAATCGATTCGCGCCGCTTGGTGCGTTCCGAGTCGGAGAACATGACCGTTCGCCCCCACAAAGCCATGGTACTTGCCGCCGGCCTCGGCCTGCGGATGCGACCGCTCACCGATCATTTGCCGAAGCCGCTGGTGTCCGTCGCCGGCCGCCCGCTGCTCGACCACGTTCTCGACCGTCTGGCCGAGGTCGACGTCGCCGAGGCGGTCGTCAACGTCCACTATCTGCCGGACCAGATCATCGACCACGTCGCCGGGCGGACGAGCCCGCGGGTGATGATTTCGGACGAGCGCGATCAGGTGCTCGGCACCGGCGGCGCGGTGGTGAAGGCGCTGCCGTTGCTCGGCGATGCGCCGTTCTATCACCTCAATGCCGATACGATGTGGATCGACGGCGTGCGGCCCAATCTGGCGCGGCTCGCCGAAGCGTTCGATCCGGCCCGGATGGACATCCTGCTTCTGATGGCGCCGACCGCGAACAGCATCGGCTATACGGGCAAGGGTGACTTCGCGATGAGCCCCAACGGCAGCCTGCACCGGCGCAAGGAAACCGAGGTGGTGCCGTTCGTCTATGCGGGCGCCGCGATCATGTCGCCGGCAATCTTCAAGGACGCGCCGGAGGGCGAATTCTCGCTGACCAAGATGTTCGACCGCGCCGGCCAGCAACATCGGCTGCACGGGCTGCGGCTCGACGGCGTGTGGATGCATGTCGGCACGCCGGACGCGGTGGCTGCGGCAGAACGAGCGTATCTCGCCAGCGTCGCCTGACGGGGCGGCCCGCGCCGGCCACCTCCTTTCGCCGGATTTGCCGTGCCATGATGGCGAAGGCGAATCAGGACATCGATGCACCTTTTCAGCGTTCCATCTTCGGCGCCGTTTCTGCGCACGATCATCGCGGCCCTGGTCGACGGCCGGCTGGTCGAGGGCTTCGAGGCGCGCACTGCGCCGGAGCGGCTCGCCGACGCCACGCTTTACTTGCCGACCCGGCGCGCCGGCCGGATGGCGCGCGAGATATTCCTCGACGTGCTCGGCACCGATGCGGTGCTGCTGCCGCGGATCGTCGCGCTCGGCGATATCGACGAAGATGAGCTGGCATTCGCGCAGGCCGCATCGGGCCTCGCCGATCTGGAGATTCCGCCCGCGCTCGACGGGCTGCCGCGCCGGCTGTTGCTGGCGCAACTGATCGCGAGCTGGGCGGCGCGGCTGAAGCCGGACGATCCGGCGCAGGCGCCGCTGGTGGTCGGCGGACCGGCCTCGGCGCTGGCGCTCGCCGACGATCTGGCGCGGCTGATCGACGACATGGCAACCCGCGGCGTCGGCTGGTCGGCGCTCGATGCGCTGGTGCCTGATGCGTTCGATCGCTACTGGAGTCTGACACTCGACTTCCTCAAGATCGCCGGTCACGCCTGGCCGCAATATCTGAAAGAGACCGACCGGATCGAACCGGCGGCGCGGCGCGACCGGCTGATCGACGCCGAGGCGCAGCGGCTCGCGACCCAGCGCAGCGGGCCGGTGATCGCCGCGGGCTCGACCGGCTCGATGCCGGCGACCGCGAAACTGCTCACCGCGATCGCGCGGCTGCCGCATGGCGCCGTGGTGCTGCCCGGGCTCGATGTCGATCTCGATAATGCGGCGTGGGGCTTGATTGGCGGCAGCCGCGACAAACAGGGCAAGCTGGTGACGTTGCCGTCGCCCAACCATCCGCAATACGCCATGCACGGCCTGCTCGAACGGATGGGTGTAACGCGCCGCGACGTGCAGCAGCTCGGCACCCCGGTCCGGCACGGCCGCGAACTGCTCGCCTCCGAGGCGTTGCGGCCGTCGTCGGCGACGGCGGTGTGGCACGACCGGCTGAAGGACGCCGAGGTCGACCGTCTGATCGGCGAAGGCACAGATGGGCTCACGCTGATCGAAGCGCCGAACTCGGAAGCCGAGGCGCTGGCGATCGCCGTGGTGCTGCGCGAGGCGCGGGAGCAGGGCAAGACCGCCGCGCTGGTGACGCCGGATCGCGCGCTGGCGCGCCGCGTGGTCGCCGCGCTCGGCCGCTGGCATCTGCCGGTCGACGATTCCGGCGGCGACTCGCTGATGGAGACGCAGCCAGGCATCTTCGCGCGGCTCGCGGCCGAGACCGCGCTCGAAGGCTGCGAACCGGCGACGCTGCTGGCGTTGCTCAAGCATCCGCTTCTGCGGCTCGGGCGCGCGGGTCATGGCTGGCGCGGCGCGATCGAGACTTTGGAACTCGCGCTGCTGCACGGCCCGCGGCCCGCGGCGGGTAGTGACGGCCTCGCCAAGGAGTTCGTCACCTTCCGCGCCGAGCTGGCCAAGCTGAAGCGCGGCGAGGCCAGCGCGCTGCATCCGTCCGAGCCGCGCACCCGGCTGTCCGAACCGAGCCTCGATGAAGCGCAGGACCTCATCGCCCAGTTCAAGGCCGCGCTCGCACCATTGGAAACCGTCGGGCCGAACCCGCTCGATCTGTGCGAGATCGGCGCGCGGCATTGCGCGGCGCTGAAGGCGCTGACGACGGATGACGACGGCATCGCCGAAGTGTTCGAAGGGCCGCAAGGCTCGGCACTGCTGCGCGCGTTCGACGATCTCGCTGCTGTGGGGCCGGCGAGCGGCGTGCTGGTCGCTGCACGCGACTATGGCGAGGTGTTCGAGACCGCGTTCGGTGATCGCGTCGTCCGCCGTCCCGAACTCGCCGAGGCGCCGATCCGGATTTACGGCCCGCTCGAAGCGCGTCTGACTCAGCAGGACCGTATCGTCCTGGGCGGACTCGTCGAAGGCGTGTGGCCGCCGGCGCCGCGGATCGATCCATGGTTGAGCCGGCCAATGCGGCACGACCTCGGGCTCGATCTGCCGGAGCGCCGCATCGGCCTGTCGGCGCACGATTTCGCGCAGGCGCTCGGTGCCGATGAGGTGGTCATCAGCCACGCCGCCAAGGTCGGCGGCGCGCCGGCGGTAGCGTCGCGCTTCCTGCACCGGCTCGAGGCGGTGGCCGGCGAGAGCCGCTGGAAGGCGATGAAAACGCGTGGACAGACGTATCTCGACTACGCGCACGAACTGGATCGCCCCGAAACCGTGACGCCGATCGCGCAGCCTGCGCCGAAGCCGCCGCGGATCGCGCGGCCGCTGAAGCTGCCGGTCACCGCGATCGAGGACTGGCTGCGCGATCCTTATACGATCTACGCCAAGTACATCCTGCGGCTGTCGCCGCTCGATCCGGTCGACATGCCGCTGTCGGGCGCCGATCGCGGCTCGGCGATCCATGCGGCGCTCGGCGAATTCACCGAGCGCTACCAGGATGCACTGCCGGACGATCCGGCGACGGCGCTGCGCCAAATCGGCCAGAAACATTTTGCGCCGCTGATGGATCATGCCGAGGCGCGGGCGCTGTGGTGGCCGCGCTTCCTGCGGATCGCGACCTGGTTCGCTACGTGGGAGCAGCAGCGCCGTACCGGCGTTGTACAGGTGCAGGCGGAGCGCCGCGGCACGCTGACGATCCCGCTTGGTGGCGAGCGCAATTTCGAACTGTCGGCGCGTGCCGACCGCATCGAACGGCGCGATGACGGCAGCTACGCGATCCTCGACTACAAGACCGGCCACCCGCCGACCGGCAAGCAAGTACGGATGGGGCTGTCGCCGCAGCTCACGCTGGAAGCGGCGATTCTGCGTGACGGAGGTTTTGAGGATATTCCGGCCGCAGTCTCGGTGAGCGAACTCACTTACGTCAAGCTGAGCGGCAATACGCCGCCCGGCGATGAGCGTGTGCTCGAGCTCAAGATCGAACGCAAGGACGAGCCGCAGCTCCCCGACGATGCCGCCGACGAAGCGCGTGCCAAACTGGAAGCGCTGATCCGCCGCTTCGAAGACGACCAGCAGCCGTATCGTTCGCTGGTATTGTCGATGTGGTCGCAGCGCTACGGCACTTATGACGATCTGGCGCGGATCAAGGAATGGTCGGCCGCCGGCGGTCGCGGAGACGCGACGTCATGAGTCGCCTCATTCCCGATGAAGCGCGCGCCCGCCAGGAGATCGCCTCCGATCCATCGGCGTCGGTGTTCGTCTCGGCCAATGCCGGCTCCGGCAAGACTCATGTGCTGGTGCAGCGCGTGATCCGCCTGCTGCTCGACGGCGTGCCGCCGGAGCGCATTCTGTGTATCACCTTCACCAAGGCTGCCGCCGCCAACATGGCGGAACGGGTGTTCACCACGCTCGGCCATTGGGTGAAGCTCGACGACGATGCGCTGTCGGCGGCGATCCGAGCCACCGGGGTCAAGTCGGTCGGCCCCTCGCTGCTGGCGCAGGCGCGAAAGCTGTTCGCCTGCGCGCTGGAGACGCCGGGCGGGCTGAAGGTGCAGACCATCCACGCGCTGTGCACGCGGTTGCTGCAGCAGTTTCCGTTCGAGGCCAACGTGCCGGCGCGGTTCAGCGTGCTGGACGATCGCGATCAGGCCGAACTGATGCAGCGCGCTAGTCTCGACGTGTTGCTACGCGCGGCTGCGGCGCCGGACAGCGATGCCGGGCGCGCGCTGGCGTTTGCGATGACCAGCGCCGCCGACGTCACCTTCCGCGACGTGGTGCAGGAAGCCTGCACGAGCCGCGATCGCTTCATGGCGTGGATCGCGCAGGCCGGCAGCGTCGAGCGCGCGATGGCGCAATTGTCTGCAACGCTCGGCGTCGCGCCGGACGATAGTTGCGAGACGGCCGATCGCGACATCGTCGATGGGCCGCATCTGCCGCGGTCGGAATGGGCTGCGGTCGCCGCAACGTTCGAAGGCGGCAGCGCCAACGATCAGGCGCAGGGCAGGCGCCTGCGCGCGGCACTGGCGCTCACTGACGCGGCGCAGATCGAGGCCTATCTCCAGGTGTTCTTCACCAAAGATAGCGGCCTGCGCAAAAGCCTGATCACCAAGAAGCTCGGCGACTCAGCGTCCGGCCTCGCCGAACGGCTGCAGCGTGAAGGTGCGCGGCTCGCCGGGCTGCTCGAACGCCGCCGCGCGCTGGCCTTGCGCGAGCGCACGCGGGCGCTGCTGGTGATCGCCGCGCAGGTTGCGGGCAACATCGCGCGCGAGAAGCGCGAGCGTGGGCTGCTCGATTACGACGATTTGATCGACAAGACGCTGGCGATGCTCGACAGCGGCGCGGCCGGCTGGGTGCATTTCAAGCTCGACCGCGGTGTCGATCACGTCCTGATCGACGAAGCGCAGGATACGTCGCCGAAGCAGTGGAAGATCGTCGCCCGGCTGATCGACGAATTCACCGCCGGCGAGGGGGCGCGCGATGGCATCAAACGCACCATCTTTGCGGTCGGCGACGAGAAACAGTCGATCTTCTCGTTCCAGGGCGCGGTGCCGAAGGAGTTCGCCGAGTGGCGCGATCTGCTGCAGCGCCGTTTCAGCGGTGCCGGGCTGACCTTCGAGAAGGTGGCGTTCAACTACTCGTTTCGCTCCGGCGCGGCGATCCTGCAGTCGGTCGACCATGTGTTCCGCGACCCGGCGATCTATCGCAGCATCCACGCCGATTCGACCTATCCGCTGCATCAGTCGCTCGGCGATGCCGGACCGAGCCTGATCGATCTGTGGCCGCTCGAAGTTCCGGACGATCGTCAGCAGATCGAAGGCTGGCAGGCGCCGTTCGACGCCCGGTCGGAAACCAGTCCCGAGGTCCGGCTCGCCGACAAGGTGCGGGCCGAAATCAGTGAACTGATCGGCCGCGGCACCCGGACCGGGCCGGTCGGTCAGCGCCGTCCGCTGAGCTACGGCGACGTGCTGATCCTGGTGCGGCGGCGCGGCTCGGCGTTCGACGCGGTGATCCAGGCATTGAAGCGCGGCGGCATTCCGGTGGCGGGCGCCGACCGGCTGAAGCTGACCGAGCACATCGCGGTCATCGACCTGATGAATCTCGCCGACGCGCTGCTGCTGCCGCAGGATGATCTAGCACTCGCAGTGGCGCTGAAGAGTCCGCTGTTCGCGCTCGATGACGACGACCTGTTCAAGCTGGCTTGGCAGCGCAAGGGCTCGCTGCGCGCCGCGCTCGCCGATCATGCCGCAGCTGATTCGAAGTTTGAAACGGTGCAGCGCCGGTTGGAGAGCTACGCGGCGCGGGCGCAGGCCGAAACGCCATTCGGGTTCTTCGCCTGGCTGCTCGGCGGCGATGGCAGCGACAGCGGTCGCGCCCGGATCCTGCGGAGGCTCGGGCCGGAGGCCAACGATGCGCTCGACGAGTTTCTCGAACTGGCGCTGAGTTTCGAGCAGAAGCGCGCGCCGTCGCTGCAGGGTTTCATGGCGTGGCTGCGCGAGGCCGATACCGAGATCAAGCGCGATATGGAAATCTCACGTGACGAAGTCCGGGTGATGACCGTGCACGGCGCCAAGGGTCTGGAAGCACCGGTGGTGTTCCTGATCGACACCACCTCGTCGCCGGCCGACACCCAGCGGCTCAACCTGATCCGTCTGCCCGGCGGCAATGCCGCGCCGGGCTCGGTCGCCGCGATGGTGTGGGCCGGCCGCAAGGCGGAAGATCCGAGCATTGTCGAGCAGGCGCGCAGCGCCATGATCGAGGAGACCGAGGACGAGTATCGCCGGCTGTTGTACGTGGCGATGACCCGCGCGGCCGACCGGTTGATCGTCGGCGGCTGTCTGCCGGGCAACCGCAACGAGGTGCGGCCGCACTCTTGGTACGATCTGATCAGCAAGGGATTGGAGTCGTCCGGGTTGGTGATGCAGCCGGTCCCGCCGGACGGTGTGATCAAGCGCTACTGCCGCCCGGAGGATGTGATCGACGAAACCGGCGCGGCGACGCCTATCCGCGAGGCGACGGTCACGTCGCTGCCGGATTGGCTGCGCCGGTCGGCGCCCGGCCTGCCATCCGCCGAACAGGTGCTGCGGCCCTCGGATGCGGAGGACGACGATCGCAGGCGTTTGCGGCTCGGGGAGTCCGATGCCAGCCGCAGCCGTGCGCTCCAGCGCGGCACGCTGGTGCACCGGCTGCTGCAATCGCTGCCCGATATCGCGGCTGCCGATCGCCCCGCGGCGGCCGGCCGGTTCCTCGCCCGCAACGCGCCGGATTGGAGCGAGGAGGATCGGGGCGCGCTCGCCGCGCAGGTGCTCAGGCTGATCGCCGATGCCAGGTTTGCGGCAGTGTTTGCGCCCGGCAGCCGCGCCGAGGTGCCGATCGTCGGCCGGCTGCAGCAGCGCGGCAGATCGGTACTGGTTTCCGGCCAGATCGACCGGCTGGTGGTCACGAGCGCCGAGGTTTTGATCGTCGATTACAAGACCAACCACGCCCCGCCCCGTTCGGAACGCGAGGCGCCGCAGTCCTATGTCCGCCAGCTTGCCCAGTACCGGGCGGTGCTCGCCGCAATCTATCCACGGCACAACGTGCGCGCCGCCCTGCTGTGGACGGAAGCTCCTGAAATAATGGAGATTTCTGCCTCTGCGCTGGACGCGGGGCAGGCCGATCTGACGGTGCCGTGAGCCCGCTTGACCGCATCGCAGCGCGTTCCTACGTTCACCCGTCATCACGGCGCGATTCCCGCCGCCGCTCTTCATCCGGTTTTCACGAGGTATCCTATGGCCGTTGGTAAGGTGTCAGACGCCGATTTCGAAAACGAGGTTCTCAACGCCGAGGGGCCTGTCGTGGTGGACTTCTGGGCCGAATGGTGTGGCCCGTGCCGCATGATCGCGCCGGCGCTCGATGAAATCGCCGGGGCGATGGGCGACAAGGTCAAGATCGTCAAGCTCAACGTCGACGAGAGCCCGGTCACCGCTTCGAAGTACGGCGTGATGTCGATCCCGACCCTGATGATCTTCAAGGGCGGTGAGATGGCCTCCCGTCAGGTCGGCGCGGCGCCGAAGGCCAAGCTGCAGCAGTGGATCAGCGCGGCTGTCTGAACTCAGGCGCGCCACGAACGTTCTGAAACGGCCGGCATTCAGCCGGCCGTTTTGCTTTTTCGGCCTCTCGTCATTGCGAGGAGCGCAGCGACGAAGCAATCCAGCCCCGTGCTCGGCGCACTGGATTGCTTCGCTACGCTCGCAATGACGGGGATAGGGCGATTGGCAATGGGACTAACTCGGCGGCGTGCCGTTGAGGTTCAGCACATGGCCGGCCAGATACAGCGATCCGGTGATCAGGATCCGCGGCGGGAGTTCGTAGGCAAGCGAGGCGATCCGCCGGAGCGCCCCCGGGACGTCGCCCGCAAGCTCGACCCGCAGCCCGAGGGCGCGGCCGGCGTCGGCGAGATGCTCGGGCGGCATCGCGCCGTCGCGATGCGGGATCGGCACCGCGATCAGGTGCCGGGTCAGGCCGGTGAAGTTGGCCAGGAACGCGGATGCGTCCTTGTTGGCCATCATCCCGGCAATCAGCACCAGAGGCCGCGACACCCGCTCTTCCAGATCGCCGAGCGCGGCGGCGGCAACGCGTCCGCCGTCGGCATTGTGGCCGCCGTCGAGCCACAGTTCGCAGCCGGCCGGTGCATCGTCGAGCAGTTTGCCCGAGGTGATCCGCTGCATCCGTGCCGGCCACTCGGCTGCCTGTAATCCGGCCTGATACGCGCTCTGCGGAATCGCGAACAGCGATTGCGCCCGCAGCGTTGCGATCGCCAGACCCGCATTGTCGATCTGATGGCGGCCGAACAATTTCGGAGCGTCGAGGTCGAGCAGTCCGCGCTCGTCCTGATAGGCGAGCCGGCCGTGTTCGAGTTGGACGTGCCATTGCTGGCCGCAGGCGAACAGCGGCGCACGCAGCCGCTTCGCCTCGCGCTCGATCACATCCATCGCGTCGTCGCGCTGCTCGGCGACGATCACCGGCACGCCGCGCCGCAGGATGCCGGCCTTCTCGGCCGCGATGGTGGCGATGGTCGGCCCCAGGAATTCGGTGTGGTCGATGCCGATCGGCGTCAGCACGCTAGCCAGCGGTTGCTCGATGACGTTGGTGGCGTCGAGCCGGCCGCCGAGGCCGACTTCCAGCAGCGTGACGTCGACGGGATGCTGCGCGAACAGCCACAGCGCCGCGGCAGTTTCGATCTCGAACAGCGTGATCGGCGCACCGGCATTGGCGCGCTCGCAATGCGCCAGCGCCGTCGCGAGCGCGTCGTCGCTGACCAGCCGGCCGGCGATCCGGATGGTTTCGTTGACGCGCACCAAATGCGGCGAGGTGTAGGCGTGAACCGCGAGGCCGGCGGCTTCGAGGATCGCGCGCAGGAACGCGACGGTCGAGCCCTTGCCGTTGGTGCCGGCGATGTGGATCACCGGCGGAAGCTTGCGTTCAGGGTGGTCCAGCGCGGCGAGCAGCCGTTCGATCCGGCCCAGATCGAGGTCGATGCGTTCGGGATGCAGCCGCGCCAACCGCGCGCGCAACTCGGCTACGGACGGCAATGATGGCGGCGTGCTGCCCTCGCTCACGCCTGCGGCGCGGCCGGCGGAGCCGGAGGCTCGGGCGGATTCGGCGTTGCCTCGTCGGCGGTCTCGATCGCGTCGAGCTCCGGCTTGGCATCGTCGACAGGCGTGGCGGCCACGGTCTCGACCACGGCGGCCGGCGCCTTGGTCAGAATCCGGCACAGCCGCGCCAAAGTCGGGCGCAGGTCGTGGCGGTGGACGACCATGTCGACCATGCCGTGGTCTTTGAGGTATTCGGCGCGCTGGAAGCCGTCCGGCAGCTTCTCGCGGATGGTCTGTTCGATCACGCGGGCGCCGGCGAAGCCGATCAGCGCGCCGGGTTCGGCGATGTGGATGTCGCCGAGCATCGCATAGGAGGCGGTGACGCCGCCGGTGGTCGGGTTGGTCAGCACCACGATGTAGGGCAGCCTGGCTTCGCGCAGCATTTGCACCGCGACCGTGGTGCGCGGCATCTGCATCAGCGACAGGATGCCTTCCTGCATCCGCGCGCCGCCGGAGGCCGCGAACATGATGAAGGGCGCGTGCTTCTCCACCGCGAGTTCCATGCCGCGGATGATGGCTTCGCCCGCCGCCATGCCGAGCGAGCCGCCCATGAAGTCGAAGTCCTGCACCGCGACGACGACCGGAAAGGTTTCGAGCTTGCCGAAGCCGACGCGCACGGCGTCATGGGCGCCGGTCTTGGTGCGAGCGTCCTTGATGCGGTCGGCGTATTTGCGCTCGTCGCGGAACTTGAGCGGATCGGCGACCACTTCGGGCAGCGCGACGTCGTACCAGGTCTCGTTGTCGAACACCGACTTCAGGCGCGCCAGCGCGCCCATCCGCATGTGATAGTTGGAGCCGGGAATGACGAACTGGTTCTGCTCGACGTCCTTGTAGAACACGAGCTGTCCGGTATCCGGACATTTGATCCAGAGGTTCTCCGGCGTATCGCGCCGCAGAATGTTGCGGATCTTCGGACGGACGACGTTGGTCAACCAGTTCATGACGTGCTCCGCGCGTCGCCCGACAAGGCGCCGCCTGGGTTCATGGCGTTGTCAGGATATGGCGGCGGGGCTCGGCCCCGTCCAGACCATCGTCCTGCTTCGATTGCTGCTATTCGGCAGCCTGTTTCGCACCGCGAACACCGGCCGCGAGCGAAGCGACCAGATCCGCCACCGCACCGACCGTTGCCTTGGTGGCGCGGCCCTCGGCGTCGAGGCTGGCCTTGACCGCATCGATCAGAGCCGAGCCCACCACCGCGCCGTTCGCCTGCGCAGCGATCGCCTGCGCCGCTTCCGGCGTGCGAATGCCGAAGCCGACGCAGACCGGCAGGTTGGTGTGACGCTTGATCCGCTGCACCGCGGCGCCGACCGCCGAGGCGTCCGCCGAGGCCGATCCGGTGATGCCGGTGATCGAGACGTAATAGACGAAGCCTGAAGTGTTGGCGAGCACCGCCGGCAACCGCTTTTCGTCGGTGGTCGGGGTGGCGAGGCGGATGAAGTTGAGCCCGGCCTTCATCGCCGGCAGGCACAGCTCTTCGTCCTCTTCGGGCGGCAGATCGACGATGATCAGGCCGTCGACACCGGCCTGCTTGGCGTCGGCCAGGAACGCGTCGACGCCGTAGATGTAGATCGGGTTGTAGTACCCCATCAGCACGATCGGCGTGGCGTTGTCGGTGGTGCGGAAGTCGCGGACCAGCGCCAGCGTCTTCTTCAGCGTGGTGCCGGCCTTCAGGGCGCGCAGGCCGGCGGCCTGGATCGCCGGGCCGTCCGCCATCGGGTCGGTGAACGGCATGCCGATTTCGATCACGTCGGCACCGGCGGCTGGCAGGGCTTTCAGGATCTGCAGCGAAGTGTCGAGATCGGGGTCGCCCGCCATCACGAAGGTGACGAGAGCGGGACGGCCCTGCTGCTTGAGATCGGCGAAGCGGGTGTCGATACGGGTGGTCATCAGAACTGGCCCCCGAGATGTTCGGCGACCGAAGCAAGATCCTTGTCGCCGCGGCCGGACATGTTGACGACCATCAGGTGATCCTTCGGCAGCTTTGGCGCGAGGTCGGCGACCTTGGCGAGGGCGTGGCTCGGCTCCAGCGCCGGGATGATGCCTTCGAGCCGGCAGCACAGTTTGAACGCGTCGAGCGCTTCGGTGTCGGTCGCGGACAGGAATTTGACGCGGCCGACATCGTGCAGCCAGGAGTGCTCGGGGCCGACGCCCGGATAGTCGAGGCCGGCGGAGATCGAATGCGCTTCCTCGATCTGGCCGTCCGGGTCCATCAACAGATAGGTGCGGTTGCCGTGTAGCACGCCCGGCTTGCCGCCGGCGATCGACGCGGCGTGCAGCTTGTCGAGGCCGTGGCCCGCGGCTTCGACGCCGTAGATCGCAACGCCTGGGTCGTCGAGGAACGGATGGAATAGGCCCATCGCGTTGGAGCCGCCGCCGATGCAGGCGACCAGCGAGTCGGGCAGGCGGCCTTCGGCCTGCATGATCTGCTCGCGGACTTCCTGACCGATCACCGCCTGAAAGTCGCGCACCATCATCGGATAGGGATGCGGGCCCGCTACGGTGCCGATGCAGTAGAACGTGTCGTGGACGTTGGTGACCCAGTCACGCAACGCCTCGTTCATCGCGTCCTTTAGCGTGTTGGCGCCGGAGGTCACGGGGCGGACTTCGGCGCCGAGCGCCTTCATCCGCAGCACGTTGGGCTGCTGTCGCTCGACGTCGACCGCGCCCATGAACACCACGCATTCGAGGCCGAACTTGGCGCACATCGTCGCGGTGGCGACGCCGTGCATGCCGGCGCCGGTCTCGGCGATCACCCGCGGCTTGCCCATGCGCTTGGCCAGCATGATCTGGCCGAGCACGTTGTTCACCTTGTGGGCGCCGGTGTGATTGAGGTCTTCGCGCTTGAAGTAGATCTTGGCGCCGCCGAAATGCTCGGTCAGCCGCTCGGCGAAATACAGCGCCGACGGCCGGCCGACATAGTGCTTGAGATGGCCGTCCATCTCGGCACGGAACGCCGGGTCGACCTTGGCTTGCGCATAGGCCTTCTCCAGATCGAGGATCAGCGGCATCAGCGTCTCGGCGACGAAGCGGCCGCCATAGATGCCGAAATGCCCGCGTTCGTCGGGGCCCGACCTGAAGGAGTTCGGCAAAGCTTGGTTCATGTCAGCTCTTGGGTTAGGCCGCGCGGGCGGCGCGGATGAAGTCGCGGATCAGGTCCGGGTCTTTTTCGCCCGGCGAGGTTTCCACCCCCGACGAGACGTCGACGCCCTGCGCGCGCGTCACCCGCAGCGCTTCGGCGACATTGCCGGCGTTGATCCCACCGGAGACCAGGAAAGGCAGTTTGACATCGACGCCGTCGAGGAGCTTCCAGTCGAACGCGGTGCCGAGCCCGCCGGGCCGGGTGGCGTCCTTCGGCGGCCGTGCGTCGAACAGGATGTGGTCGGCGACTGCGGCATAGTCCGGCAGCACCGCCAGATCGTCCGGGCCGGCCACCGCAATCGCCTTCATCACCGGCAGGCCGTAGATCCGCTTGATCGAACGCACCCGCTCCGGGCTCTCGCTGCCGTGGAATTGCAGCCAGTTCGGCCGAAGCTGCTCGACGATGGCGTCGAGGAGGTCGTCGTCGGCATCGACGGTGAGCGCGACCTTGGCGGCGCGGCTGCGGACTTGACGGCCGAGCGCATCGGCGAAGTCGATGTCGAGGTGACGCGGTGAAGCGGGGAAGAACACGAAGCCGACCATATCGGCGCCGGCTTCGACCGCTGCTTCCAGCGTGTCGGCGGTCGTCAGACCGCAGATTTTCACAATGGTGGACATGGCTATGCGCTGAATCTGGGTTGCCGGCGCTCCAGGGCGCCGCAGAGAATGCGCAGTCTTACAACGTCGCGCGGGACTTGTCGCGCCCGGCGCCGGTGGAACCGTTCTCGAGCAGCAGCCGGCGCGGCTCGCTTTGTGCCGGCGTGGACATGCTGGCGCGCAGGCTGGCGAGCTGGTTCTGGGCTTCGATCGCTTCGGCCTGATGCCGGCGGGCGGCGCGTCGCCAGCGGCGCTGTCCGAACCAGGTGGCGATACCGCCGAGGATCACGCCGATGATCGCGGTCGCGATGATCACGACGAACAGCGGCAGCCGGATATGGCCGAACGGGCTGGTGGGGTCGAGCGGGTCGAACGACACATCGACCATGTGGCGGTTGGCGACCGCGAACACCACGAGGATCAAACCGAGCGGGATCAGCACCAGGGCCGTCAGGAATTTCTGCATGTCATTCGCTCGCCTGGCTCGGCAATGGAGCGTCGCGCTACGCTGTATCGGTGGTTGGGGCGTCGTCGCCGCTGTCGCGGTTCAGCCGCTCACGCATTTCCTTGCCGGTCTTGAAAAACGGCACGGTCTTCTGCTCGACCGGCACATGAGCTCCGGTGCGCGGATTGCGGCCGGCCCGTGCCGGACGATGCTTCACCGAGAATGCGCCAAAGCCGCGAAGCTCGACCCGATCCCCACGCGCTAACGCATCGACGATCTCGTCGAGGATCGCGTTGACGATGTTCTCGACGTCCCGCTGGTACAGGTGCGGGTTGTGCTCGGCGATACGCTGAACGAGTTCGGATTTGATCATCGAGGATGTGGTCCGTGCGTGCGGACCGCCATTTCCGTGAAAATGCCGTGAACTGTCAAGACGCTAAATCGGATGGACGGCGCCGGAAAGAGGGCTGTGGCGGCGGTTTAGACGCCCTCTACGCAGGCGGCCCGCCGCCCGCGCGTGCACGCTCCGCGGGCAGAGATCGCGGGCCAAGATCAATGGGCGGCGGACGGCGCCCAGAGTGCCAACATGCCGTCCATGCCGAGCCGCTCGACCGACTGCATGGCGCCGGTCTGTTCGACGCGACGCGCCATCGCGCTGAGGCCGACTGCGTCGAATGCGATCGATGCCGCAGCGCGCAGGAAGGTCAGATCGCCGAACTGCGGGGCCAGCTTGTAATCGCGCACCGGCAGACCGGATTTGACGTTCTTGGCCTTCTCGAGCCAGGCGATTGCGGTCTTTTCGTTGCCGAGTTCGTCGATCAGCTTCAGACCGATCGCCTGCCGCCCGGTGAACACGCGTCCGTCGGCGACGACGTTGAGCTGATCTTCGGTCATCTTGCGGCTCTGCTGCACCATGCCGCGGAACCAAGCGTAGGAATCCTTCACCAGCGATTCCAATGCGGCGCGTGCCTCGGGGCTGGTCGGTTCGAAGCCGTTCGGCGCGGCCTTCAGCGGCGACGATTTCACTTCCTCGACTTTGACGCCGACGGTCTTCAGCAACTCCGACACGTTCGGATACTGGAACAGAACACCGATCGACCCGACCAGCGAGGTCTGCTGGGCGACGATATGGTCGGAAGCGAGGGCGGCGATGTAGCCGCCGGAGGCGGCGAGCCCTTCGACCACGACCACCATCGGCTTCTTCGCCTTCAGCCGGACCAGCGCGTCGTGCAATTCCTCGGAGCCTGCGGTGGTGCCGCCCGGCGAATTGATGTGAACGACCACGGCCGAGTAGGACGACTTGCCGAGCCGGTCGAGCGCCTCGATCCGTTCGTCGTTGCTGCGGATCAGGCCTTCGATCTTGATGCGGGCGATCGACCCGGTCGAGGTGAGCGCGCCGCGCCCAGCCGGCGACACCATGGCGCCGATCGCCACCACGGCGACGATTGCCACCAGCACCGTCGCCACGCGCCAGAACGTCAGCTTCCTTCGCATCCGGCGGCGATCGACGATCACATCGGAATCAAGCGACATCAGCGGTTCTCCGGTCGGCGGCCATCATGCGGTTGTCGGGCGGGATCGTTGACGTCCCATGATCGGATTACATCAATTGCAATCCAATATGAAGAAAACATGGTTCGTGCCGCAGCGTACTCGGCTCACCGCGGTTGCGTGGCACTCGCCGTCACATGGCTGATCGCGTGCAACGACATCGCGTGCAACGAAAAAGGGCCCCGGCGATGCCGGAGCCCTTCGATTTCGTCAGGTAAGCGCGAGGCTTACTTGTCGCGCTGCTTGAGCGCGGTGCCGAGAATGTCGCCCAGCGTCGCGCCCGAATCGGACGAGCCGTACTGCGCGATGGCTTCCTTCTCCTCGGCCACTTCCAGCGCCTTGATCGACACCTGGACCTTGCGGGCCTTCTTGTCGAACTGGATGACGCGGGCGTCGACCTTCTCACCAACCGCGAAGCGGTCGCTGCGCTGATCGTTGCGGTCGCGCGCCAGCTCCGAGCGCTTGATGAAGGTGTTGAAGTCGGTGCCGACGATCTGCACGTCGATACCGCTTTCCTTCACGTCGAGCACTTCGCAGGTCACGACCGCACCCTTCTTGACGTCGCCCGGCTCGGCGAAGGGGTCGCCTTCGAGCTGCTTGACGCCGAGCGAGATGCGCTCCTTTTCGACATCCACGTCGAGCACCACGGCCTTGACCATGTCGCCCTTCTTGAAGTTGTCGATCACCTGTTCGCCCGGCTGCTTCCAGTCGAGGTCCGAGAGGTGGACCATGCCGTCGACGTCGCCGTCGAGGCCCAGGAACAGACCGAACTCGGTCTTGTTCTTGACCTCGCCTTCGACGGTCGAACCGACCGGATGCTTCTCGACGAACACTTCCCACGGATTGCGCATGGTCTGCTTGAGACCGAGCGAGATCCGGCGCTTGACCGAATCCACCTCGAGCACCTGCACTTCGACTTCCTGAGAGGTCGAAACGATCTTGCCGGGGTGCATGTTCTTCTTGGTCCACGACATCTCGGAGACGTGGATCAGGCCTTCGATGCCCGGTTCGAGCTCGACGAACGCACCGTAGTCGGTGATGTTGGTGACGCGGCCGGTGAAGCGCGCGTTCAGCGGGTACTTGGCCTCGATGCCCTGCCACGGATCGTCCAGCAGTTGCTTCATGCCGAGCGAGATGCGGTGGGTCTCGTGGTTGATCTTGATGATCTTGACCTTGACGGTCTGGCCGATGGTCAGCACCTCGGTCGGGTGATTGACGCGGCGCCAGGCGATATCGGTCACATGCAGCAGGCCGTCGATGCCGCCGAGGTCGACGAACGCACCGTAATCGGTGATGTTCTTGACGACGCCGTCGATCACCTGACCCTCTTCGAGGTTCTGCACCAATTCCTGGCGCTGCTCGGCGCGGGTCTCTTCGAGAACCGTGCGGCGCGACACCACGATGTTGCCGCGGCGACGATCCATCTTGAGAATCTGGAACGGCTGCGAGTTGTTCATCAGCGGCGCGACGTCGCGGATCGGACGGATGTCGACCTGCGAGCGCGGCAGGAACGCCACGGCGCCGTCGAGGTCGACCGTGAAGCCGCCCTTGACCTGATTGAAGATGACGCCGAATACCTTCTCGTTGGCGTTGAACGCCTTCTCGAGCTTGCCCCAGCTCTCTTCGCGGCGCGCTTTGTCGCGCGACAGCACGGCTTCGCCGAGCGCATTCTCGATCCGATCGAGGAACACCTCGACGGTATCGCCGACCTTGATCTCGTTGTCGCGGCCCGGACCTGCGAATTCGCGCAGCGGCACGCGGCCTTCGGTCTTCAGGCCGACGTCGATGACGGCCATGTCCTTCTCGATCGCGACCACCTTGCCCTTGATAACCGAGCTTTCCTGCAGGTTACCGCCGGCGAAGGACTCGTCGAGCATCGCAGCGAAATCGTCACGGGTCGGATTGTAAGTGTCAGTCGAAGCCATTTGTTCTCCAGATGCGGATGTCGCCGGCAGTTCGGTTGAGGGCCGTCTCGCGCGCGCAGTGTCAGGGGTCCGCGAACCTGACGACCGCCCAGCACATCGGTGCGGAGCGGGCCGGCAGCATGCCTGCACGGTCGAGACGTTGATCCGCGGTGAGGCGGATCGCAGATAGGGGCATTCCAGCAGATCGTCCGGCGGCGAAAGGCGCGACGAATCCGAAGCGGATCACGCGGTCTTCATCCGGCCATCGCGGCGGTGGCGGCGGAGCGGGCGAACCTCCAATGACGGCGTCGGTTTTGTCGCTAGACCCGACGCCGGCCCGCTCGAACGGCCTCGACAATGTCGATGGCGGCCCGGACGCCGCCTTCTATATCCAAATAGGAATTATCGAGCAAGACTGCATCCGGTGCTTGCTTCAGCGGCGCCGCGGAGCGGTTCTGGTCGCGTTCGTCGCGCTTGAGGATGTCGGCCAGGATGACCGCCTCGTCGGCCGGCTCGCCGCGGGATTGCGCTTCCAGGAAGCGGCGGTGGGCACGGACCTCGGCGGAGGCGACCACGAAGATCTTCACCTCGGCATCCGGGCAGATCACCGTGCCGATGTCGCGGCCGTCGAGCACGGCGCCCGGCGGCGTGGCCGCGAAGCTCTGCTGGAATTCGACCAGCGCGGCGCGAACCCGCGGATGCGCCGACACCACCGAGGCGGCCTCGCCGGCGGCTTGACTCTTCAGCGCCGGGTCGTCGAACCGGGCCGGGTCGAGCGTGCGGGCGACCTCGGCGGCACGCGCCTCGTCGGTCAGGTCGGCACCGGCGTCCAGCATCGCCTTGCCGACCGCGCGGTAAATTACCCCGGTATCAAGGTGCCTGAGTCCGTAATGCGCGGCCAGCCGCTTGGCGAGCGTGCCCTTACCCGATGCGGCAGGTCCGTCGATTGCGATGATCATTCTCTGTTGCATTCCAATTGCTTGGTGCGCCTGTGCGGTCAGCGTGGCACTCCGACGCGGGCAGGCGATCGTTTGCAGCCGTGAACGACTGGGTATAAACCCGCGATCCGCCGAAGCCAGCCTCGTTGGCGATTTCCTATCAATCTCTGCCCGGACCCTGCCTGGATGGCCACGCCCGCTTTCGTCAAACGCATTACGCGATCGGATGCGGTCCTGTCGCTCGGCGTCAACTTTTCCAAGATCTATTTTAAGTTCGTGATGTGGACCGGCCGGTACGACCGGCAGGCCGTTCCGATCCCCGAGCCTTACATCCTGGCAATGTGGCACGGGCGGCTGATCATGGCGCCGATGCTGCAGACCAAGAGCAAGCCGCTGGTCGCGCTGATCAGCGGGCATCGCGACGGCAAGATCATCTCCAGGGTCGGGGCCGCGTTCGGGATTCAGACGGCGGTCGGCTCGTCCTCGCGCGGCGGCATGCGGGCGGCGCGCGAAATGATGCGGCTTGGAAAGTCCGGCCACAGCCTGTTCGTCACGCCCGACGGCCCGCGCGGTCCGCGGATGCGCATCAACAGCGAGGGCGTTCTCGATCTGGCGCGGCTGACCGGCATGCCGATCCTTCCGGTCTCGGTCAGCCTGTCACGTCACAAGCTGCTTCGGAGCTGGGATCGGCTGATGCTGCCGGGATTGTTCGCAAAGGTTGCGATCCGGTTCGGCGAGCCGATCACCGTCGAGGCAGGCTCACCGACCGCAGAGATCGCCGAGCGGCTGCAGGCGGCTCTGACCGCCGCGCAGAACGAAACCGACCGGCTTGTCGGCGTTCAGCCGGTCGAAGCGGCCTGAAGCTCAGCCGAATTCGGCGCCGAGCCGCCGCATCATCGGGACGAAGTCCGGGAAGCTGGTGGCGATGAAGGCGGTGTCGTCGACGGTCACCGGCTTGTCCGACGCAAGCCCCATGGCGAGCGCCGACATCGCGATGCGATGGTCCATGTGGGTGGCAACCACGCCGCCGCCCGGCACGTGACCCTTGCCCTCGACGATCAGATCATCGCCGGCGATCTCGACCGCGACGCCGTTGACCCGCAGCATCGCGGCGGTTGCTTCGAGCCGGTCGCTTTCCTTGACCCGCAATTCGTGCAGGCCGCGCATCACGGTGGTGCCGTCGGCGAACGCGGCGGCCACCGCCAGCACCAGATATTCGTCGATCATCGACGGCGCCCGCTCCGGCGGCACCTCGACGCCCTTCAGCTTCGAACCCCGCACCCGGAACCGGGCCATCGGCTCGCCGGCATCGCCCCGAATGTCGTTTTCCTCGATCGAGGCGCCCATTTCGCGCAGCGTCGTGATCAGCCCGGTGCGCAGCGGATTGGTCATCACGTCGGTCAGTTCGATGTCGGAGCCGGGGACCACCAAAGCAGCGACCATCGGGAACGCCGCCGACGACGGATCGGCCGGCACCACGACAGGAGCGCCGCGCAATTCCGGTTGTCCGGTTAACGAAATCTTACGGCCGTGCGCGCCGTCCGGCTCGGTGACGATGGTGGCGCCGAAATGCTGCAGCATCAGTTCGGTGTGGTCGCGGCTGGCCTCGGCCTCGATCACGGTGGTGATTCCGGGCGCCGACAGGCCTGCGAGCAGCACCGCGGATTTGATCTGCGCCGACGGCACGGGGGTGCGGTAAAGAATGGGCAGCGGCTCACGGGCGCCCTGCAGGGTCAGAGGCAGCCGTCCGCCCTCGTTGCTCGACACCACTTTGGCGCCCATCAGCTCTAGCGGATCAACGATTCGCCGCATCGGTCGGCTGCGCAGCGACGCATCGCCGTCGAACGTCGCCACGATCGGCGAGCCCGCCACCGCGCCCATCGCCAGCCGGCAGCCGGTGCCGGAATTGCCGAAATCGAGCGGAGCCTCCGGGGAGGCGAATCCTGCGACGCCGACACCATGCACGCGCCATTCGCAATCGCCGGTGCGCTCGACCTTGGCGCCGAGCGCGCGCATTGCCTTGGCGGTGTTGAGAACGTCCTCGCCCTCGAGCAGGCCGGAGATTCGGGTCTCGCCGACTGCCAGCGCGCCGAGAATCAGCGCCCGATGCGAAATCGATTTGTCGCCCGGGACGCGCGCGGCGCCTCGCAATGCGCTGCTCTTGCGCGCCTGCAGCGGCGTCGGCTGGATCGGATCGGTCAAGATTGTGGTCCCTCGCGGCTGCGGGTGATTCGGCTCGATGCCACGGCCCGCCTCGCGGCCTTCGGCATAAACCGCTATTGACAGCGGCGTGCCAACTAGCCAAGTGAAGCACCGTTTTTCAAGAAATCCCAAGGTTGCACAAGTGGCGAAATCCGATCTCGGAACCAAACGTATTTGCCCGACGACGGGCAAAAAGTTCTACGATCTGAACAAGAATCCTGTGATCTCGCCCTATACTGGCGAGGTGGTGCCGATTGCGCCGGTGGCCGTGCCGCGCACCCGTGCCGACCAGCGCGCCACCGCTGGGGCGGATACCGAGGCGCCCGAGGCTGTGGAGGCCGAAGAGCTGGTGTCGCTCGAAGAGGCCGATGCCGAGGAAAACACCGGCAAGGTCAAGGCCGTGGTTCCGGAATCCGAGGACGATATCGAAATCGACGAGTCGATCGACGACGATGACGACGATTCGACCTTCATCGCCGATGAAGAAGAAGAGGATGAAGACGTCACGGACATCATTGGTGACGTTTCTGGCGATGAGGAGACTTGAGATCGTCGCCGATATGTGATCAACGATTGCCGCGCGGCCGATTTGATTTGCGCCGCGCACCCAGGGAAGGGGCCATAGCTCAGCTGGGAGAGCGCTTGCATGGCATGCAAGAGGTCGGCGGTTCGATCCCGCCTGGCTCCACCATCTTCCTTCCCTCCCTTCAGGCTTATGCGGCCTTCGTTTCGCCCAGGCGCAGAGCCTGCGCCCTCAACGCCAATCCTCCGCCAGTCCTGAAGCCGCTCGCCCGCCGCCGACGAAGCTGAAAGCCGCCGGGCATTTGCCAAGACGGTGTCGAGGACGGTAAGTTCGCCGCCCCTGCAAAGCTTCGATAAGAAAGCCCTTAATGACCTCTGCATCGATGCCCGGCGCGATCGCCGGATTGCGCGTGATCGATCTCACACGCGTGCTCGGCGGCCCCTATTGCACCCAGATCCTCGCCGACCACGGCGCCAACGTCATCAAAGTCGAGCCGCCGGCCGGTGACGAGGTGCGCGACTGGGGCCCTCCCTTCCACGACGAGGACGCCGCGTATTTTCTCGGCGTGAATCGCAACAAGCGCTCGATCGGCCTCGATCTCGCCTCCCCCGGAGGCCGGGACGTGCTTTTGAAAATGCTCGAAGAGGCCGATGTGCTGATCGAGAATTTCAAACCCGGCACGCTCGACAAATGGGGCCTGTCGAACGAGGTGATTCGCGAGAAGTTTCCGCGGCTGGTGCATTGCCGGATTTCCGGCTTCGGCGCCGACGGTCCGCGCGGCGGCAATCCGGGTTACGACGCCATCATCCAGGCGATGACCGGCATGATCGCGGCGACCGGCTCGCCGGAGAGCGGCCCGGTGCGAATCGGTGTGCCGCTGGTCGACATCACCACCGGCCTGTATGCGACGATCGGTATCCTGATGGCGCTGGCGGAGCGCGAACGCTCCGGCAAGGGCCAGTTCGTGGAGACCACGCTGTACGAAACCGGTCTCGCGATCATGCATCCACATACCGCGAACTACTTCCTGCACGGCAAACCGCCGTCGCTGACCGGCAATGAGCATCCGAATCTGGTGCCGTATTCGACCTTCAACGCCCGCGACGGTCAGATCTTCACCGGCGTCGGCAACGACGGCACCTTCCGCAAGCTGTGCAAGGAGATCGGCAAGCCGGAGCTCGGCACCGATCCGCGCTTCGCGCGCAACAAGGACCGCATCGCCAACCGCGCCGCCCTCCGCGCCGAACTCGAAGCGGTGTTCAGCCAGCACGATGCGGTGCCGCTGTGCGACCGGCTGCTCAACGCCGGCCTGCCGGCCGGTCCGGTGCAGTCGATCGACAAGGCGCTGACCAGCCCGCACACGGCCTACCGCGGCGATGTGATCGAGAAGGATTGGTACAAGGGCGTTGCCTCGCCGATCCGCTTCGAGCGCACCAAGGCAAGCCTGCGCAGCCTGCCGCCGAAGTTCAGCCAGCACGCCAGCGAAGTGCTCGGCGAGTTCGGGTATTCGGCGGACGATATCTCGAAGATGGTCGCTGACGGCATCGTCAGCGGCTCGGAGCGCAAACGCTGATCGGACCGGCGCCGGCAGCAAAGCCGGCGCCGACGACCGCGACGCAACAATTCGTGCGTCGCATCATAGGCTTTTCCGGCGGCCGCGATGCCGCCGCTTCCCTACCCGGCGGCCGCTCGATACGGTCATGTGCCTGTCATTGCGTGCTGCTACGCGCGCCCACCACGACAGTGACGTGCCCAACCGGGAGGTTTCCATGGCATTTCGACCCTTTGGCCTGACTGCGGTTGCCGCGACGGCAATCGCTGCGACGTTGGCGCTGGCTGCGCCGGCGCATGCGGTCACCGAGATTCAGTGGTGGCACGCGATGACCGGCGGCAACAACGACGTCATCGTCAAGCTGGCCAACGACTTCAATGCCGCGCAGAGCGACTACAAGGTGGTGCCGACCTACAAGGGTGGCTACGCCGATACCATGAACGCCGGCATCGCCGCGTTCCGCGCCGGCAACGCGCCCCACATTCTGCAGGTGTTCGAAGTCGGCACCGCCACCATGATGGCCGCCACCGGCGCGGTGAAGCCGGTCTACAAGCTGATGCAGGAAACCGGCGAGCCGTTCGATTCGAAGGCGTATTTGACGGCGATCACCGGCTACTACTCGACCTCGAAGGGCGAGATGCTGTCGTTCCCGTTCAACTCGTCGTCGATGGTGATGTGGGTCAATCTCGACGCGCTGAAGAAGGCGAACATCGCCGAGATTCCGAAGACCTGGCCCGAAGTGTTCGACGATGCCAAGAAGCTGAAGGCGGCTGGCTACGCCACCTGCGGCTTTTCGACCGCCTGGGTCACCTGGGCCAATCTCGAACAGCTCTCGGCCTGGCACAACGTGCCGCTGGCCAGCAAGGCCAATGGTCTCGACGGTTTCGACACCAAGCTGGAATTCAACGGGCCGGTGCAGGTCAAGCATCTGCAAAAGCTGATCGAGCTGCAGAAGGACAAGACCTACGATTACTCCGGCCGCACCAACACCGGCGAGGGCCGCTTCACCTCGGGTGAATGCCCGCTGTTCCTGACCTCGTCGGGCTTCTTCGGCAACGTCAAGAACCAGGCCAAGTTCAATTGGACCAACGCGCCGATGCCCTACTATCCGGACGTCAAGGGCGCGCCGCAGAATTCGATCATCGGCGGCGCTTCGCTGTGGGTGATGGGCGGAAAGAAGGCCGACGAGTACAAGGGCGTCGCCAAATTCCTGGCGTTCCTGTCCGACACCGATCGCCAGGTCGCGATCCACAAGGCATCGGGCTATCTGCCGATCACCAAGGCGGCCTACGAGAAGGCCAAGGCCGAGGGCTTCTACAAGGATCAGCCTTACCTCGAAACGCCGATCAAGGAACTCACCAACAAGCCGCCGACCGAGAACTCCCGCGGCCTGCGGCTCGGCAACATGGTGCAGCTCCGCGACGTCTGGGCCGAGGAAATCGAGCAGGCACTGGCCGGCAAGAAGACCGCCCAGGAAGCCCTCGACGCCGCTGTGACGCGCGGCAACGCCATGCTGCGGCAGTTCGAAAAGACGGCGGTGAGGTAGCTACTTCAAACGCGCTCTCTTCCTCCCCTCCCCCCGCCCTTGCGGCGGGGAGGGGTCGGGGGTGGGGGGCCCAGGCACGACGCTGATGGCACGCACGATCGACGAGCGGTCCAACGAGCGCGGAGCTTTCGTCAAAATCCGACGGAAGCCGAGCGGAAGCTGTGGCAACGTCTGCGCCGGCCAGCGTTTGCCGAAGCGCATTTCCGCCGGCAAGCCACGATCGGCCCCTACTATGCGGACTTCGCCTGCCATAGGCTGAGCCTCGTGATCGAACTCGACGGCGGGCAGCACGCCGGATCCGAGTCGGACCTTGTTCGAACCAACTATCTCAATGCGGCGGGCTATCGCGTGCTCAGGTTCTGGAATAACGATGTCCTGAACAACATCGACGGTGTGATGCAGACCATCGTAGACGCCGTCCGCGCGGCTCCCCCCACCCCCGACCCCTCCCCGCCGCAAGAGCGGGGGGAGGGGAGCTAGTCGATGCTCAAGCACGCCGTCTTTCAATCCAAATTCCTGCCCTATCTGCTGGTGCTGCCGCAGCTCGCGGTGGTGCTGGTGTTCTTTTATTGGCCGGCGGTGCAGGCCGTGATCCAGTCGTTCCTGCTGCAGGATGCGTTCGGCCTGTCGACCGTGTTCGTCTGGTTCGACAATTACAAGGAACTGCTGGCCGATCCGGATTACTTCGCCGCGATCATCCGGACCTTCGTATTCTCCTTTGCGATCGCGCTGTCGTCGCTGTCGCTGGCGCTGCTGCTGGCGGTGATGGCGGATCGGCCGCTGCGCGGCTCGACGTTCTACCGCACCATGCTGATCTGGCCCTACGCGGTGGCGCCGCCGGTGGTCGGCGTGCTGTGGGTGTTCATGCTCAACCCCTCGCTCGGCGTGATCGCCCACGGCCTGCGTGCGCTCGGCGTCGACTGGAACCCGCTGCTCGACGGCGATCAGGCAGCGCTGCTGATCGTGCTCGCCGCGGCGTGGAAGCAGATCTCCTACAACTTCCTGTTCTTCCTCGCCGGGCTGCAGGCGATCCCGTCCAGCGTGATCGAGGCGGCGGCGATCGACGGCGCTCGGCCGATGCGTCGGTTCTGGACCATCATCTTCCCGCTGCTGTCGCCGACCATCTTCTTCCTGGTGATCGTCAACATCGTCTACGCGTTCTTCGACACCTTCGGCATCATCGACACCATGACCCGCGGGGGGCCGGCCAAGGCGACCGAGACGCTGGTCTACAAGGTGTATCAGGACGGTCTGCTCGGCTCCAACCTCGGCAGTTCCGCGGCCCAATCGGTGATCCTGATGGGCATCGTGATCGCGCTGACCGCGATTCAGTTCCGCTTCGTCGAGCGCAGGGTGAATTACTGATGGTCGAGCGCCGGAGGTTCGGAAATCTGCTGCCGCATCTGATCCTGTGGATCGGGGTCGCGATCGTGGCATTCCCGGTGTATCTGGCGTTCGTCGCCTCGACTCAGGACAACGCCACCATCGCCAACGGCCAGATGTCGCTGCTGCCCGGCGGCCACTTTCTCGAAACCTATTACAAGACAATCTTCGTCGGCTCGTCGGGCACCACCCGCGAGCCGGTCGCCAGCATGCTGTTGAATTCGTTCGTGATGGCGATGTCGATCGCGCTCGGCAAGATCGCGATCTCGATCATCTCGGCCTATGCGATCGTGTATTTCCGGTTTCCGTTCCGGATGACGATCTTCTGGATCATCTTCATCACCCTGATGCTGCCGGTCGAGGTCCGGATCTATCCGACCTACAAGATCGCGGCCGATCTCAATCTGCTCGACAGCTACGCCGGGCTGGCGCTGCCGCTGATCGCGTCGGCGACCGCGACGCTGCTGTTCCGGCAATTCTTCATGACGGTGCCGGACGAGCTGCTGGAGGCATCGCGGATCGATGGCGCCGGGCCGCTGCGGTTCTTCTGGGATACGCTGCTGCCGCTGTCGCGCACCAACATGGCGGCGTTGTTCGTGATCCTGTTCATCTACGGCTGGAACCAGTACCTCTGGCCGCTGCTGATCACCACGCGCGACGATATGCAGACCATCCAGATCGGCATCCGCAAGATGATCGTGACGTCGGACGCGCTGACCGAATGGCCGATCGTGATGGCGACCGCGGTGCTGGCGATGCTGCCGCCGGTCGCCGTGGTGGTGCTGATGCAGAAGCTGTTCGTGCGCGGATTGGTCGAGACGGAGAAGTAATCGTGGCCGAGGTCGTTCTCCGCAATGTCCGCAAGACTTATCCGGGCGGCTTCGAGGCCATCAAGGGCGTCGACTTCGCGGTCGGGGACGGCCAGTTCTGCGTGCTGGTCGGCCCTTCAGGCTGCGGCAAGTCCACGCTGCTGCGGATGGTCGCAGGGCTGGAGACGGTCACCTCCGGCGAGATCGAGATCGGTGGCCGCGTCGTCAATCAGGTCGAGCCGGCCGATCGCGACATCGCGATGGTGTTCCAGAACTATGCGCTCTACCCGCACATGACCGTCTACAACAACATGGCTTACGGGCTCCGTAACCGCGGCATGGCCAAAGCCGAGATCGATGCGCGCGTGCAGGAAGCGGCGCGCATCCTCGAGCTCGGCGCGATGCTGGATCGCAAGCCGCGGCAATTGTCGGGTGGCCAGCGCCAGCGCGTCGCGATGGGCCGGGCCATCGTGCGCCAGCCCAAAGTGTTCCTGTTCGACGAGCCGCTGTCCAATCTCGACGCCAAGCTGCGGGTGGCGATGCGGGTCGAAATCCGGAAATTGCAGCGCCGGCTGGCGACGACCGCGATCTACGTCACCCACGACCAGCTCGAGGCGATGACGCTGGCCGACATTCTGGTGGTGATGAATGGCGGCATGGTCGAACAGATCGGCTCGCCGCTCGACGTCTACGCCAAGCCGGCCACCACCTTCGTGGCGTCGTTCATCGGCGCTCCTCCGATGAACCTGCTGCCGCTGTCGGACGATGTGCGGGCGCAGTTCGGCAGTACGCCGCCGGACGCTGGCATTTTAGGGGTCCGGCCGGAGGACCTCGTGATCGGCGCAGGCGCGACCGGGGACGGCTTCCTGACGCTCGACATCACCGTGGAGGCGATCGAGCGGGTCGGGCCCGAGACCTTCGTGTACGGTGTCCGGGGCGGCCACGGCGCGAAGCCGCCGGTCGCGGGCGAGCCTGGCGCAGGAGCCGGCGGGGATATCATCGTGCGTGTACCCGGCCAGGTTGCGCCGCCGGTCGGTGACCGCATTACGGTCGCGGCGCCGCCGCACAGCCTGCATCTGTTTTCCGCCGACGGGCGTCGCCGCATTGCCGGCTGAGCGGCCGTAAGCTACTGGTGGAATTCGCTGTTCTGGCCTTCTTGAACAGTTCTTTTGCACTGCCCATATTGGTCTGGACTGGACGGCGAGGTGCCGGACGGTCGATGGGGTGCCGCAAGGACCCCCTCAAAGTCGCTTCGAGAGGACTTTGTGATGTCTCGTGTTCCTTCGTTATCAAGTCCCTTTCTGCTGGGATTCGACGAGATCGAGCGTGCGCTCGACCGCGTCGTCAAAGGTGCCGACGGGTATCCCCCGTACAACATCGAGCGGTGCGAACGCAGCAACGGCGATCCCGAAAAGCTGCGCATCACACTGGCGGTGGCTGGATTCACCCGCGATCAACTCGATGTCACAGTTGAGGAAAATCAACTGGTGATCCGGGGCCGGCAGCAGGATGACAAGACTCGGCAATTCATCCACCGCGGCATTGCCGCGCGTCACTTCCAGCGGACGTTCGTGCTGGCCGACGGGATGCAGGTGCTGGGTGCGGACCTGAAGAACGGGTTGTTGTCCATCGATCTGATCCGGCCGGAGCCGGAAAGGGTCATTAAGACAATCGCCATCACCGAACACGAATAATGGAACGAGTAGCGGACTCGACCGCTTAGTCTCCTAGAGGAGTCGAGACCATGACTGAAGCTGGTACTACGCATGAAAATGTGGGCGTCACGCCGGAAGCGCTGGCGCATCTGGGCGAAGGCCACATCGCCTATGTGAAGCAGATCCGCTCCGAGGACGTACCTGGGTTATTCCCGCAGGCGCCGCAGATCGCGCCGGGCCTCAAGCTGTTCGCGCTGCATTCGGCCGATGGCACGCCGATCATGCTGACCGACAGCCGCGAAGCGGCGATCGCGAATGCCTGGAGCCAGGAACTGCAGGCCGTCAGCGTCCACTAAGCGCTGACTGAAAAGATGGTTACGCGACGCGGGGTGTCCGGTGACGGCCCCCGCGCCTGCTGGATCCTAATCAGCGGCGCCGAGGCGCCCGCCAGCAGGCAACGATAGCGCGTTGCATTGCTCGCTTCTCCACATCGATACTAAGTCGTCCGTGAAGTTTGCTGAACTGGATTGATTTAGGGGTGTCGGGCGGCTTCGAGTCGGAGTGACAGCATCATCAGCAGGGCACGCAAAAGCCGTTTGAACCAGCGCAGCAGCAAGTGGAAGTTGAAGCCTGCGGCGGCGA